>DSBX01000024.1 GCA_011049385.1 Caldifarciminota bacterium
CCGGGTTCGAGGCCGCGGACGTGGTGCAGGCGTTGTGGATGTTGCTGGCCCAGCTTGACGGCGGGCCGAGGGTGGAGGTTCAGTATCGGCGGAGCGTGCGGCCGGAGGGGAACCCGGCGGCGAAGCGGGTGATGGGCGAGTGTTCGAGCCGTGCGATGCGGACTGGCGGGAAATCGGGCGCCTGCCCGGTTCCGGTCTGGCGTTGCGGGCCGCGTTCCGGGAGTTTGACGCCGGGCGGCGGTTCGCGGTGCGGCCGGGCCGGCCGGGTCGGACCGCCTGCCGTTGCGGCGAGGTGATGCTGGGCGTGCTGGAGCCGCCGGGCTGTCGGTTGTTCGGCCGGGCCTGCCGGCCGGAGACGCCGGTCGGGCCTTGTATGGTTTCGTCCGAGGGCGCGTGCGCGGCGTGGTTCAAGTATGAGGATGTGCCCGCGGCGGCGCGGGAGGGGCGAGGGTGAGCCGGCGCGCGGACGGGTTCGAGGCGCCGGCGGTGCGCGGACTACCGGACGGTGACCGGGTGGTGATGGGCCACGGCGCAGGCGGGCGGAAGATGCACCGGCTCATCCGGGAGTTGTTCCTGGCCGAGTTCGGCAACCCGGTGCTCAATGCGCTGGGCGATGCGGCCGAGTTGGAGCCGGGCCGGGGGCGGCCGGCGGTCTCGACCGATTCTTACGTGGTCCAGCCGCTGTTTTTCCCGGGCGGGGATATCGGCAAGCTTTCGGTCTGCGGCACGGTGAATGACCTGGCGATGGCCGGGGCGGTGCCGCGCTGGCTGACGGTGGGGTTCATCCTGCGCGAGGGGCTGAGCCTTGCCGCGCTTGGGCGCGTCTGCCGTTCGCTGGCCGCGACCGCGCGGGCGGCCGGCGTGCAGGTGGTGACCGGGGATACGAAGGTCATCGAGCGGGGCGAGCAGGAGGAGATGTACGTGAACACGACCGGGGTCGGCGTCATCCCGGCCCGGCTCCGGCTCGGCCCGGCGCGGGTGCGGCCGGGCGACGCGCTGGTCGTGAACGGCCCGCTGGGCGAGCACGAGGCGGCGATCGCGGTGGCGCGGGGCGGCTACCGGTTCCGTGCCCGGGTCAAGAGCGACTGCGCGGCCCTGCCCCGCCTGTGCGAGGGACTGGTCCGGGCCGGGGGTGTGCGGATGATGCGCGACCCGACCCGGGGCGGGTTCGCGACGACGCTGAACGAGCTGGCCGAGGCGACCGGGCTGGGCTTCATCGTCGAGGAGAAGCTGGTGCCGGTTTCGCGGACGGTGGCCGGGGTCGCCGCCCTGCTGGGGCTTGACCCGCTCTATATGGCGAACGAGGGTAAGGTGATTGCGGTCTGCTGTCCGCGCCGGGCGGACGGGCTGGTGGCCGCGGCGCGGCGGTTTGCGACCGGCCGGCAGGCGCGCCGGGTGGGCACGGTCGTGCGCGAGCCGGCCGGGGTCTGGCTCAGGACCCGGCTGGGTTCCCTGCGGCGGTTGATCATGCTCGAGGGCGAGCAGTTGCCGAGGATATGCTGAGCGGCCGGGGTCCGGAAGCGACCGGGCCCAAGGTCGCGCCTTTCGATCCGGCCGACGCGGGACTACGGGAGCATTTCGAGGTCAGCGGGTTGCAGGATAACGTTCTCTTCGGCCGGTTGCGCGAGCCGGTGCGCGGGAGCATCGCGGCCCTGCGCCGCTGGTTCGCCGAGCGCGGCCTCGTGGCCTGGGTCAGCCCGGAGGAAGAGGGACACAGCATCGTCGTTCGGCCCGTGCCCCGGCTCGCGCCGCCCCGGCGCTGGGTGAACCTGCTGTTGTTCGCGCTGACGGTGCTCACGACCCTGTTCGTGGGCGCGTTTCAGATGGGGCGCAACCCGATTGCCGCGCCGCTGGAGATTGTCTACGGCTTTCCTTTTTCGCTCAGCATCCTGCTCATCCTGGGCAGTCACGAGCTCGGGCACTACCTGGTCGCGCGGCGGCTGGGCGTGGACGCGACCCTGCCTTACTTCCTGCCCGTGCCGCACCCGATGACCGGCACGATGGGCGCGTTCATCAAGATGCGCTCGCCGGTGCCGGACAAGGGCGCGCTGGTGCGGGTGGGCATCGCCGGGCCGCTGGTCGGTTTCCTGGTCGCGGTGCCGGTGACGGTGGTCGGCCTCGCGCTGAGCCGGGTGGTCGAGGCCGGGCCGGAGATGGCCGGTATCAGCCTGGGCAGTTCGTTGGTCTTCCGCCTGCTGTCGTGGTTGAGGTTCGGCAGTCTGCCCGAGGGGCAGGATGTGATGTTGCACCCGGTCGCGTTCGCGGGCTGGCTCGGGTTCTTCGTGACCGCGCTCAACCTCCTGCCCGCGGGCCAACTCGATGGCGGGCACATCGTCTACGCGATTGCCGGGCGGTTCCGGAAGGCGCTGGGCTGGGTGGTAATCGGCGCGCTCCTGCTCCTGGGCCGGTTCTGGCTGGGCTGGCCGTTCTGGGCGGTGCTGATTGCGCTTTTCGGCCTGCGCCATCCCCGGCCGCTGGATACGGTCTCGCCGCTGACCGCGCTCGACAAGTGGCTGGCCGTGGTCGCGCTCGTCCTGCTCGTGCTGACCTTCATGCCCGCGCCGTTCGGGGCGGTGCGAATCTGAGCCTGCCGGCGGAGGCTTGACTTTCCGTCGGATTGGTGGCTAAATAGTCCGGTGTCCTTCAAACGTCAATAAGGAGTTTCTCGTGATGAAATCAACGATAACGCTGGTCGGCCTGGCGCTGGCCGCGACGGTCTTCGTCGGCGCGGTGTGCGACGGCCGGATGCCGCCCGGGGTGCCGGTGGTCGAAGGCCCGTCCGCTTCGCCGGTGCTCGATACCCTGACTTTCCGGGTGATGGCCGAGGACCCGGCAGGGGAAGACGTCCAGTACAAGCTGGATTATGGCGACGGTTCGCCGGTCGAGTGGACCGTGGCCGGCTACCCGAGCGGACTGCGGGTATCGTTCAAGCACGCGTTCGCCGAAGCCGGCAGTTTCCAGGTCCGGGCGATGGCCCGGAACGAGGCGGGGCTGGAGTCGGACTGGTCCGAGGCGCACCCGGTCTCGGTCGAACTGTGGGACCCGGCCGTGCCGCCGCCCCCGGACGGCCCGACGACCTGCACCACCGGGGTGACGTACTTCTTCTCGGCCACGACCACGCATCCCCGGGGCGACAGCCTCTGGTTCCAGTTCGACTGGGGCGACACGGTCGGCAATTGGAGCGGCCCGGTGCCGAGCGGCTCTTCCTACACCGGCGTGCGGTCGTGGAGCGAGGCCGGTAGTTACCCGGTCCGGGTCCGCGCCCGCGACGCCGACGAGCGGACTTCGGGCTGGTCCGAACCGCTGGCGGTTACCGTCATCAAGCCCTCGGGCGGTCCGCCCACCGGGTTCAGGCTCGCGGCGGCGGGGAGCGGGCTGACCGTCCAGCTCTCGTGGACCCGGCCGGCGGCCGGCACGCCGGCCGAGTACGTCGTGCTCTTCCGGGAAGGGGCGGAGTTCAGTGTCGTCGCCCGGCCGACCCAGGCGTTCTACGTGCACGACCCGGGCGGGAAGACCGGCGATTATCTCGTCGCCGCGCGGTTCGACACCACCCTCTATTACGCGGGCGACACGCTCAACACCCGGCCGGTTCACAGCCCGGAGATGACCATCTACGAGTTGAACGGGGCGGGCAACCAGGGCTACGGCTGGAGCGTCGCCACCGGCGCCGCTTCCGCACACGATATGGGTGACGCCGCCAACGCGCCGCTCGTGGACCTGTTCTGCACCGACTTCGCGGTCGGTCACGGCGGGGCGATTTACACGGTGGTGAGCCCGACCTACGGCCCGACCGACCCCGGCGGCGGCGTGCCGCCCGGCGACTGGCGCGAGAGCTGGTTCGCCCACGTCACCGGCGGAGAGCACGACCCGTTGCCGGCCTACGCCGGCCCGCCCTATCGCCAGGACGCGGATATCGGCAATCTCCCGATGCGGCTGGCGGTGTACACCGCGGAACGGCACTACGCGCTCCTGCGGGTGAACGCGGTGGACAACAGCACCGGCACGGTGCGGCTGGAGAGCTGGTTCCAGCCCGTGTCCGGTCTTCGGCTCATCGCGCACTGAGCCGGGCCGGCGGCCGGGCTACTCGTGGCCGATGACCGTGACCGTGCCGTCGGCGTAGTCCGCGGTGTAGACCCTGCTGCCGGTGTGGTCGGCCGCGACCGCGGCGGGCTCGCCGCCCACGCTCAGGAGCTTCTGCCGGCTGTCCGAAGAACCGTTGATGATGGCGAGCTGGGCACTGCCCCGGCACGGCACGTAGGCCATGTTCGAGCTTCCCAGCCATCGGACCGCGCAGGGCTGTGAGCCGGTGCCGATGACCGCGACGACCTGCCGGTCGGTGGTCCGGATGACCGAGACACTGCCCGCATCCTCGTTGGCGACGTAGACCTTGTTGCCGGTCGAGTTCCAGCCGACTGCGGCGGGCTTGGCGCCGACCGCGACGTGCTGGATGACGGTATTGGTGGCGCCGTCCATCACCGTCACCGAGTTCGAGGCCGAGCCGGAGTTGGCGACGTAGATGTGGTTCTGGTCTTCGACGACCGCGACGGCGGCCGGTGACCAGCCGACGCCGACGGAGTCAACCACGGCATTGGTCTCCCCGTCTATCACCGTTACCGAATTGCTCGAGAAGCAGGCGACGTAGACCCGGTTGTTGACCGGGTTCCAGGCCAGCGCTCGCGGCCGCTGGCCGGTGGTCACGGTCGCAAGCACACTGTCGCCGGCCGCGTCAATGACCGTGACCGAGTTCGCGCCGGAGCCGTAGTTGGCGACGTAGACCTTGCCGCTGACCGGGTTCAGGCAGACGTCGCGCGGGGCGGCGCCGGTCGGGACCGTCGCGACCACCGAGTTGCCGGCACCGTCTATCACCGTGACACTGCGACTGCCCTCGTTGACGCAGTAGACCTTGTTGTGGAGCGAGTCCCAGGCCAGGGCCGCGGGCGCACTGGCGACCGGCACCGTGGCGATGACACTGTTGGTGGCGCCGTCAATGACCGAGACCGTCCCGGAGTTGCGGTTCGCGACGTAGAGCCGGCTGTTGGTCGCGTTCCAGGCCAGCGCGGTCGGCCGGTCGCCGACGGTGACGGTGGTGAGGACCGAGTCCGGGTAGGGCGGCCCGGTAATCCGGAAGCGGTTGGAGACGCCTTCGGCCCGCCGACCCGTGCACCAGGCCTGGATGCCGATTCGGGCCTCGTCCGTGACCGTGCCGGGGACGGTCCAGCGGTAGCGGCCCGGCTGGGTGGTGACGCCCTGCCTGAGCCAGGTCGTGCCGTCGTTGGTGGACAGGAGGATGACGGTCGAGTCCATGCCGTCGGTGCCGCCGTTCCAGGTGATGGTCTGCTCCGAGCCGACTTCCCAGCGTTCGCCGCCGGCGGGCGACGTCACCACCGGCGGGACCGGGGTGAGCGTGTCGTAAATGGTGAACTCGGGGCTCGTGCCGGTTGTCGGGTTGCCGTGCCGCCAGGCCCGGATCTCGACCTGGGCATCGGTCGTCGGCGGGCCCGGCACCAGCCAGAGGTAGCTGTTGCCCTGCACCGCGGCCTGGCGTTGCCATTGGCCGCCGGGCGTGGGTCGGAAGTAGACAAGCACGGAGTCCGGTTCGGTCGGACCGCCTTCCCAGCGTACCGTCTCGTAGGACAGCATGCGCCAGCGGGTCGTGTCGAGCGGGGCCAGCACCACGACCGGGGCGATCGGCGAGCGGATTTCGAAGCGTCCGCTTGTCCCGGAGGCGTGGTCGTCGCCGATGTGGGCCCGGACGCGCACGTACGCGGACTCGCTCGCCGGTTCGGGGACGGTCCATTCGAAGCGGCCGGTTTCGGTGGCCCGGCCCTGGCGCGACCAGGTTCTGCCGTTGTCCCGGGAGTAATGAATGACGGTGGAGTCAATGATGCCGGTGCCGCCGGTCCAGCGGATGGTTTCGACCGAGCCGGCCTCCCAGACTTCGCCGCTGGCCGGCGCGGTGACGTTGACCGGGGTCGGGAGGTCGTAGGCGATGAAGCGGGCGCTCGATGCTTCCTCGACCGCTTCCCCGACGTGGAAGCGGAGACGAATCATCGCGTTGCGGGTCGCCGGGCCGGTCACGGTCCAGTCGTACTGGCCGGGCAGTTCGGCCCGGCCCAGGCGGTTCCAGTTCGCGCCCGAATCGGCCGAATGGAAAAGCACCGTCGAATCGGGTGACAAGGAGTGCAGGGGCGAGCGGCCGGGCGTGGTCTTGACGAACGGGCCGGCCTCGGCAACGCCTTTGCGTGCGGCCGGGCCGGGATGGGGTGTCGCCTGAGCGAAGGTGCCGCCGGACCAGCTCAGCCGCCGGAGCGTGCCGATGCGCCAGCGCTCGCCGCCGGCCGGCGATGAGAACAAGGGCCGTTCCATCGTCACGAACCGCCAGGCCGGGCCGGAGGTCTCGGCCCCGTCCTGGTCCCGCGCCACCACCTGCCAGTTGTAGGTCGTGTTGTAGCCGAGTCCGGCGACGGTCAACTGGGTCTGGACAAGTCCGGTTGCGTAGAGCGGCGGCGGAGTGGTGATGCCGAGGTAGACGTCGTAGTAGACGCTGTCGCCCGGGTTCGGGTCGCCTCCCTGCCAGGCGAGGGTGAGCGAGGAGGGCTGGCCCGATGCGTCGTTCGCCGGCCGCGGGCCGGATGGAACGTGCGGCTTGAGGTTCGGGTTGGTCGCAAAGCTCCAGACCGGGCCGGCGGTCGTGTCGCCCCGGGAGTCGCGGGCGATGATGCGCCAGTGATAGGTGACACCGATGCCGAGATTGCCGCAGGGCCATTGCGGGAAAAAATGGCCGGCTTCGACCAGCGGGGGAGGGTCTGCAGTTCCGAAGTGAACGTCATAGGTGAGGAGGGAATCGCCGAAGGCCGAGTCCGGGTCCGAGCAGGTCCAGGTCAGGGTCACGCCGACGGTGTCCTGCCGGTTGGCACCGTCGGGCGGGTTGGGGTTCGCGGGCACGTCGGGCGGGCGGTTGTTGGCCGGGTCGAAGGGATTGTCGAAACCGCGGCAGGCGGCAAGGACGAGGACCAGCATCAGGCCGGGAAGGACGAGCGCCAGGAGGGTGGCGACCGGGAGTCGTCGGCAGGTTTTCAAGTTCACACCGCCCCCTAGAAGACGAAGAAAGTACCGAGACTCAAGACGCCGATGCCTCCCGCGATGTTCCTGGTCCAGTCGTAGATGATGGTCTTGCGGCGGAAATCCTCAGCTTCGTCCGGCGAACGAGTGGCAAGGTACTGCCCGTAAGCGCCCTCACCGAGCACGGCACCGGCCGCGCCACCGGCGATGCCGGCCAGGCCCAGGACGAGCAGGCCCCAGCGCCGCTCGCGCACCGGCGCCAGCAGGGCGGAGACCGGCGTCGTGTCGCCCAGGCTTATCTCCGTGTCCCTGCGCCAGCGCCGGAAGCCGTCGAGGGTGAGTTCGAGGCGGTAGCGGCCCGGTTTCAGGGCGGTGACCAGGTTCGTGCGGCCGACGGTCTCGCCGTCAATCTTGACGAACGCGCCGCGCGGGTCACTGTTGACGCTGAGGAACCCGTCCACGAGCGGGAGGCGGATTTCGAGGTTGCGGACCGGTTCGTCGGCGTGCAGTGTCACCGGCACGGACTGGTCCGGCCGCCCGGCGAGTCGGGCGGCCGGACCAGTCCGTGCCGGTGACAC
>DSBX01000184.1 GCA_011049385.1 Caldifarciminota bacterium
GGTTCGGCAATGGTGACCGCGGCGGCACGGCGGAGTCGGGCGGCGGTGATTGTTGCCGAGTCGCCGGCGAGCAGGAACCGGGTGCGCCAGAGCGGACGCCTCGCGGTGATGAGGCTGGTGTCCCAGTCGAACCAGGGCAGGGTTTCGTAGAGCGCAGGTGATTTGGCGGCCAAGAGGTCGAAGGCGTGGGAGAGGATGAGCGGTCCAGTGGCCCAGCGGTCCAGAGGCCCAGGGAGAGAAGCGGAAGGGGCAAATCGGCGCAGACAAGGCGGGTCAATCTCCAGGGCCCGGCGGAGCACCGCCGGGTGCCGGACGAGCAGGTCAGCGAGATTGTCGGGCGGCACGTTCGTCAGCGCCGAGCGCAGGGTCGCATCGTCGAGCCGGGCGAAATCGTTGAAGTCGAGCCGACCGAGCGCAACCAGCCGGGCCGCGGTTTCCATCTGCGGGCCAAACCGCCCCGGCCCCGGACGGCCGGTGGTCACGCTACTTCCCGGCCAGCAACTGCCGGGTCTTGTCCAGCGCCCGTTCGATGTTCTCGACCGAGGCGGCGTAGCTGAACCTGACGAACCCGTCGCCGTACTTGCCGAAGCAGGCGCCGTCGAGACAGGCGACCCCGGCCTCTTCGAGCAGGCGGCCTGCCAGCACCTTGCTGTCAATGCCGGTCGCCGTGACGTTGGGGAAGGCGTAGAAGGCGCCCTTCGGCTCGCGACAGCGGAAGCCGGGCAGTTCGTTGAGCCCGTTGACGATAACGTCACGGCGGCGGCGGAATCTGGTCAGCATCTCGGTGACCTCATCCCGCGGGCCGTTGAGCGCCTGAAGGCAGGCGCGCTGGACAAAGGAAGCGGTACAGGAGTTGGTATTGGTCTGGATGCGGGCCAGCTTCTCGGCCATCGGTACCGGCATAATGCCGTAGCCGACCCGCCAGCCGGTCATTGCGAAGGTCTTGGAGAAGCCGTCGAGCACGATCAGCTGGCGGCCGATTTCCGGCAGGCGGCTGATGCTGGCAAACTCGGTGTCGTAGAGGATTTCGGAGTAGATTTCGTCGGCCAGTATCCAGCAGTCGTGTTCGAGCGCGGTGTCGGCGATGTAATGCAGATCGTCGGCGGTGAGAACACAGCCGGTCGGGTTCTGGGGCGAGTTGATGATGATGAGCTTGGTGCGGTGGTTGACCAGCGCGGCGAGTTCTTCGACGTCGAGCCGGAAGTCGTTTTCTTCGCGCAGGCGGATCGGCACCGCCCGGCCGCCCATGTACTCGATCATTGATTCGTAGATGGGGAATCCGGGGTTCGGGTAGATGACCTCGTCGCCGTCTTCGACCAGCGCCATTATCGCAAAGGCGATGACCGGCTTGGCCCCGGGCGTGACCACGACCTGGTCCGGGCTGAAGCGCACCCCGCGCAGGCGTCCGGCATAGGCGGCAATGGCTTCGCGCAGTTCGGGCAGGCCGGCCGAGGGGCCGTAGTGGGTCCAGCCTTCGTCGAGCGCGCGCTTGGCCGCTTCGCGGATGTGTTTCGGGGTGTCGAAGTCCGGCTCGCCGATCTCGAGGTGGACCACCTCCATCCGGCATTCGAGCGCCTTCGCCCGGCACAGACAGTCGAAGGCGGTCTCGGTGCCGAGCCGGTTCATCCGGGCGGCAAGCCGCCGCATCAGGCCTCTCCGGACCTGGGCTTGCGGGTGGTCTTTCTGGTGGTTGCCTTCTTGGCGGCCGGCTTCCTGGTCGCGGGCTTCTTCGCCGCAGGTTTTCTGGTGGCCGGCTTCCTGGTCGCGGGCTTCTTCGCAGACCGGGCCATATCCACCAGTTCTTTCGCCTTCGCGGCAACGTGCTCGCCGGAGAGTTCGAACTCCCACATCAACTCCCAGGGCTGGCCCGATTCGCCGAACCGGTCCTTGACGCCGATGGAGCCGAAGCCGACCGGCCGGCCGTAGAGTTCGGGCGCGCCGAGCAGGGCGCGGGCGGCAAGGCCGGCCAGCGCGCCGACCTGGTGTTCTTCGGCGGTGAGGATGATGCCGGTTTCGGCCGCGGCCCGGATGAGCGGGGCGGGGTCGAACGGCTTGAGGGTATGGTAGTTGAGGACCCGGGCCTCGAGGCCGAATTCCTCCTTGAGAATCCAGGCCGCGCGCAGGGCCTCGGGTACCATCGGGCCGCAGGCAGCGATGGTGAGGTCTTCCTTCTCGTCGGCGCAGTCCCGGGCGAGGCAGACATCGAAGGCGTCTATGAACTTCGGTTTCTCGCCCCGGTAGCGGTAGGCATTGGGGGTTCCCCACTGCCAGGGCGTGTCCGGGGTGCTGATTACCGGGGTCGCCTCGCGGGCGAAGCGGAGGAACTTCGGGCCCTGCTCGGTCATCATCAGGTGCTCGGTCACCCGGCGGGTCTCGACCGAATCGCAGGGGACCGCCACCCGCATCCCCGGAATGCCGAGGACGTTGAACAGGTCTTCGAGCGCCTGGTGGGTGGCGCCGTCCGGGCCGACCGACACGCCGCCGTGGGCACCGGCGATGAGGACGTTGAAGTCGCCGTAGGCGACGGTGGTGCGTAACTGGTCGAGGTTCCGGCCTGCGGCGAAGACACCGTAGGTCCCGAAGATCGGTATCTTGCCCTCCCGGGCGAGACCGGCGGCGAGCGCGGTGCCGGACTGCTCGGCGATGCCGACCGAAAACCAGCGCTCACAGCGACTGCCGTCGCATTCGAGGAACTTCGATATCATTATCGAGCCGGAGATGTCGGCGCCGATGGCGATGGTGCGGGGGTCTGCGCCGCAGGATTCGAGCGCCTCGCCGAAGCCGACCCGGGTCGGCTTCATCTCGGCCCGCATCACCGGCGCTTCTGCGCCGGAATTCTCCGGAAGACAAGGCAGGCCCTTCCCTTTCTCCCGGGCCTCCGGCCCGGCTTCCCGGCGCTTTGCGCCGGAATTCCAGAAGTAGTCCCGGCCGAACCTGGGGACCCGGGCGTGGAGCTCGGCGTCAACCTCGGCCTGGTAGTCGAGTGCGACCTGTTTCATCGCCTTGCTGTCGAGCCGGAAGTCCACCTTGAGTTCGACCAGGGCCCGGTGCAATTCCTCGTCGTTGGGCGCGCGGCCGTGCCAGCCGGCGACGTTCTCCATGAAGCTCACGCCCTTGCCCTTGGTGGTGTTGGCTATTATCAGCGTCGGCTTGCCGATGATCTTCGCCGTCTTCTCGAAGGCGTTGACGATCTGCTGCATGTTGTGGCCGTCAATCTCGGTGACGTGCCAGCCGAAGGCGCGGTACTTGTCGGCAATCGGCTCGATGTTCTGGACTTCCTTGACCCAGCCGTCAATCTGGAGGCGGTTGCGGTCGAGGATACAGCAGAGGTTGTCGAGCGCGAAGTTGCCGGCTTCCATCGCCGCTTCCCAGACCTGGCCTTCCTGCTGTTCGCCGTCGCCGGTGATGCAGTAGACGCGGCTTGCGCGCTTGTCGAGCCGGAGCGCGAGGGCGATGCCGACCGCGATGGACAGGCCCTGGCCGAGCGAGCCGGTCGAGGCTTCGACGCCGGGCAGTTTCAGTCGGTGGGGATGGCCCTGGTAGGGGGCGTTGAGCCGGCGCAGGCGGACGACGTCTTCGACCGGGAAGTAGCCGGCCATGCCGAGCGCGACGTAGAGCGCCGGGGCCTTGTGGCCGGTGGACCAGATGATGCGGTCCCGGTCCGGCCATTCCGGGTTCTCCGGGTCGTGGCGGGCGACGTGGAGGTAGAGCGCCGCCGCGATGTCCATTATCGAGAGCGTGCCGCCGGCGTGGCCGGAGCCGGCGGCGTTGAGGGCGATGAGGCTGTAGCCGCGCATGAGCTGGGCGGCCTGGGTCAGCGAGGCGGCGGAGTACTCCTGCCGGGTCTTGCCGGTGGCGCTGTCGAGTATCGGCATCGCTCCTCCTGCTATTGCCGGCCCGCGGCCGGAATCTGCGCGAAGTCTTCGTTGAACTTCCTGATGCCGGCTTCGGTCAGCGGGTGGACGGCCATCATCTTCAGGACCTTGAACGGAATCGTGGAGATATGCGCGCCGGCCCGGGCGGCCTCGATGACGTGCAGGGGGTGGCGCAGGCTGGCGGCGATGACCTCGGTCTCGAGCCCGTAGCCGTCTATGAATTCGACCGCATCGGCGACCAGTTCCATCCCGTCGTGGCCGATGTCGTCGAGCCGGCCGACGAAGGGCGAGATGAAGCTCGCACCGGCGCGGCAGGCGAGCATCGCCTGGGTCGGCGAGAAGACCAGTGTGCAGTTGGTCTTGATGTTGCGTTCGGCGAGGGCGCGGATCGCCTTGAGACCTTCGAGGCCCATCGGGATCTTCACCGTTACCTTTTCCGGGTCGAGCTTCGCCCAGTCCTCGCCCTCGCGGACCATGCCCTCGGCGTCGGGTGAGACCGCCTCGACCGAAACCGGGCCGTCCACGACCGCGAGAATGTCGGTGACGCAGTCCCGGAACGAGCGGCCGGTCTTCCTGACCAGTGAAGGGTTGGTGGTACAGCCTTCGAGGATGCCCCAACCCGCGGCTTCGCGGATTTCGCCGATGTCGGCGCTGTCAATGAAGAGCTTCATGCCTGCCTCCTGGCGGGAATGCCGGTTTGATGTCCGGAATGTGATAGTGACTGCATGTTCGACGGCACGGCACCGGTTCGGTACCGACCGAGAAGCAGTATAGTGCCGCGGTCGCGGTAGTCAACGTCCGGCCAGTGCCGCCCCGGGCGCGGATCCGGGTTGGCCGAGGACGCCCGACGCTTCGCTTTCATCCGGGGCCGCGGTCGCGTTCGCCACCGGCGGCAGGTAACCGCCACTCAGCCGCTCGCCGAGGGCAAGGAGCCGGACCGAGGCCCGGGACCGTTCGACCAGGCGGACGCTGGGCGGGTAGGCGGTCAGCGCCAGTGCCAGCGCCAGCCAGGCGAAGCTCGCGCCCTTGGCCAGTCCGAGCAGGCCGCCGAGGTACTGGTCCAGGTCGCAACAGCGGCTCCAGTCCACCAGCTTGGCGAGCAGTCTCCGGCCGGCCTGGAAGACCGCAAGTGCGCCGAGCAGAATCAGCACGAACCCGGCCACCCGGGCCGCGGTCGGGTCGCCGACCAGCGGTTCCAGACCTGCGGCAAGCTCACCGGCGCGCCGGAGCGCGAGCCAGACTCCAAGCACCGGCGTCGCCAGTGAGCCGAGACCCTGTAGTAACCCGCGGCTGTACCCGAACACGGTGAATGCCACCAAGGTCAGTACGACAGCGATATCAATGGCTTCCATTCACACCCCTTCGGTGTGCATTGCAATGTCCGTGCCCGACCTGCCGGATGGCGCGTGCGGCCGTAAGCTCTTCAGCTACAGCATTTGCCCGGTCGTCCGGCATCCGGGACGAAACGGCGGGAGATGCCCGCCGTCGTATCGGGGCGGTAACGGTGCTCGCTAAGTCCTTGAAGCGGTCGGGTATGTACCGCCCGGGGCCGGGTCGCACTTGACTTCCGCCGCGGCCCGGCGATAATTGCCGCGTGCGGGCAAAAGGTCCGCAGGCAAACCACAAGGAGTACTGATGGCAGATGAAGTGAAAGCCGCAGCCGGGATGTCCGACAAGAGTTGGGTCACGACCCTCCTGCTCTGCATCTTTCTTGGCGGGCTCGGCGTCCACCGTTTCTACGTCGGCAAGACCGGCACCGGGATCGTCTGGCTACTGACGATAGGCATCTTCGGTATCGGCACGCTGATCGACCTCATCAAGATCATCATGAAGAAGTTCACCGACAAGCAGGGGCGGCTGATTACCCAATAACTGCGCCGGCCTACCGGGATTTCGGGCCGTCCAGACGGGCGGCCCGTGCTTCTCGGGCTTGAGAACCGACCGGGAGTCGGCTAGACTCTTACCGTGGAATACCTGCTCTATGCCCTGCTCGGCATCGGCCTGGCCGCGGCCTGCGGGTTCCGCGTCTTCGTGCCCCTGCTGGTGATGAGCATCGCCGCGCTCACCGGCCACCTCGAGCTTTCCGCCGATTTCGCCTGGCTCGGCTCGTGGCCGGCGCTGATTGTCTTCGCGGTCGCGACCGCGGTCGAAATCGGCGCCTACTACGTGCCCTGGCTCGACCAGGCGCTCGACTTCTTCTCGACCCCGGCGGCAATCGTCGCGGGCATCGTCGTCACCGCCTCGGTCGTGGTCGGGATGGACCCGGTCCTGCGCTGGCCGCTGGCGATCATCGCCGGCGGCGGGGTCGCGGGCGCTATCCAGTTCACCACTTCCGGTTTGCGCCGCACCTCGGAGTACGTCACCGCCGGGTTCAGCCAGCCGGTTGTCGCCTCGGTCGAGAACGCCGGCGCGGTCGGGATGTCGGTGCTGAGCCTGGTCCTGCCCGCGATTGCGGGCGGGCTGGCGGTGTTGCTCATCGTCCTGTTCGCGTGGGTGCTGTTTCGCACCCGGCGCCGCCGCTGGAACAGGAGCTGATGCTCCGCAAGGTCGTTTCCGCGCTCGCCCTGCTCTTGCTGGCCGCGACGGCGCCGGCGGCCAACATCCTGCCCAACTCTTCCTTCGAACTCTGGTTCCTGGACATGCCGGTCGGCTGGCTGACCTCGGAGCCGCTCCTCCCGGGCACGGCGGTGCGTGACTCCGCGGCCCGGACCGGGGAATGGTGCGTCCGGTTGAGCGCGCAGGATACCAGCGCCTTCGTCACGACCGTCACCATCGTCCGGGCCGGGGTTCACTACCGGTTCAGCGGCTGGGCCAATGTGCCGGCGCTGGTTGGCGGCTCGTTCCTGCTCCAGTTCCTCACCCTGGAACTCGAACCGCTCGGCACGCCTGCCCTGCTCCCGGCGCTCCGCTCCGATGACTACCGGGAATATGTCCGCTGGGTGACCGCGCCGGACGAAGCGGCGCTCGTGTCGGTGAGCTTCGCGACCCTGCCCGGCGTGACGGTATGGGTGGACGACGTCACCCTTGAAGATACGACCATCGCCGGGATTGAAGAACTGCCCGATGCCGCGTCCCGATCCGCCCCCGCGGCGCGCAGGGTCTTCGCGACCCCGGCGGTCATCGCCGGGCTCGACCCGGGCGTGACGGTGTGCGACGCCGCGGGCCGCCGGCTTACCGGCCCGGCCGCGATGCGGCCGTTCCGGGTCTACTTCGTAACCGAACCGTAGGACAGCCCCCCCGGGAGGAGGACAATGAGATTCATCGCTCTCGCAGTCGCCGCCGCGTTCCTGCTCGGTTCCGCCTGCATCGCCCCGCTGGCCCGGACCAGTGCCAACGACCCGGGCTTCAGTCTCGAGTTCGGGGGCGGGCTGTCGCAGTACCGCGGCCACATCTTCGTGAAGGACACGACCGCGACCTTCGGTTTCCGCTCCGAACAGCGCGACGTCAACGTCGGGCCTTACGGTGCGGCCCGGTTCGGCTACGGCTTCCGGCGCGACTTCGGCGCGGACCTGACCCTGGCCGGCGCCTGGGGCCCACCGATTGCCCGCGAACACTGGGGCGGCTGGCTCGAAGCCGCGCTCGGGTTCAAGTACCGGCCGTTTCGTTCCAACAACCTGTTCTTCGCCGAGGTCGGCTATCCCTCGCTTGCGCTGGGCTGGACCGGCGGCTTCCCGATGAACCGGCCGGAACAGTGGAGCCTCACCACCCGCGTCGGCAC
>DSBX01000248.1 GCA_011049385.1 Caldifarciminota bacterium
AACTCGGGTTCGCGGTTGAAGATGCCGACGAAGAAGGACGGGAAGAGCAGGAACAGCGCGCCGGCGGTCGTGGTGATCCCGGTCGCGGCCAGCGCGCCCCTGGTGACGACTTCGCGGACCCGGCCCGCTTCAGCGCCTGCCCGCCCCGGCCGATGACGATGCGCCGCTGTGATACCCGCTCGACGTAGACCACCGCCCGGACGTAATCCTTGCGGCCCGGCCGCTCGCAGAACTCCTCGACCAAAACCGTGGTCGAATAGGGTATCTCGTCGCGGTAGTGGAAGAAGAGCGCCTCGCGCACGAACTCGGCGACAAAGAACCGCTCCGGCTGTTCCGCGACCTGGTCCGGCGGGTAGAGCGGCGCACCCTCGGGCAGGGCCGCGACCACCGCCGCCTTCAGGTCCTCCACGCCCTTGCCCTTGAGCGCGGAAATGAGGAAAACCGGCGTCGCCCCGGCGGCACCCGGACGCAGTCCGCCGGTGATTTCGGCCACCATCGCCAGCAGGCGCTCGCTCGGGACCAGGTCAATCTTGTTGATTGCGACCAGCAGTCGCCGCCCGGTGCCGACCCGCCGCAACAGCTCCGGCTCGACCGGCCGACCCGCCTCGAAAAGCGCCAGTACCACGTCGGCATCGTGCAGGGCCCGCCCGACTTCCTGCCGCATCAACTCCTGGAGCTTGTACTTCGGCTCGAGCAGACCGGGCGTGTCAACCAGCACCGCCTGGTGGCCCGGGCCGTTGAGAATGCCGAGCAGTCGGCGGCGCGTGGTCTGGGGCCGGGGCGTGGCGATCGAGAGCCGGCGGCCGAGCAGGCGGTTGAGCAGGGTGCTCTTGCCGACGTTGGGCGCGCCGACCAGTGCGACGTAACCGGAGCGAAAGGCGGGGTCGGGCGTGTCCGGGCCGTTCAAGAAGCGTAGGCGCCGAGTGAGGCCAGCCGCGCGATACGCTCGGCGACCAACTCCGAACCGGGCCGGCCGGCCAGGCGGCCCAGCGCGGCGAGGACCGCCCGCTTGAGCCCGCGCGCGGCCTCATCCCAGTCGTGATGAGCGCCGCCCGGCGGCTCGGGCACGATCTCGTCAATGATGCCGAACTCGAGCAGGTCGGCCGCGGTCATCCGGAGCGCCCGGGCCGCGTCCGGGACCCGCTCCCGGTCGCGCCAGAGAATCGAGGCACAGCCCTCGGGCGATATCACCGAGTAGACCGCGCTTTCCTGCATCATCACCCGGTCGCCGACCGCAATCGCCAGCGCGCCGCCCGAACCACCCTCGCCGATGACCGCGACAATGACCGGCACTTCCAGCAGTGACATCTCCCGGATGTTCCGCGCAATCGCCTCGGCCTGACCGCGCTCCTCGGCCCCGACGCCCGGGTACGCACCCTGGGTGTCCACCAGCGTCAGAATCGGCACGCCGAACCGGGCCGCCATCTCCATCACCCGGAGCGCCTTGCGGTAGCCTTCGGGATGGGGCATGCCGAAGTTACGCCTGAGCTTGTCGCGCGTGTCGCGGCCCTTCTGCTCGCCGATGACCGCGAACCCGGCCTCGCCGATGCGCCCGAAGCCGGCCACGATTGCCGGGTCGTCGGCGAAGGCCCGGTCGCCGTGGAGCTCCGTGAAATCGGTGACCATCCGCTCGATGTAGTCGAGCGCGTTGGGCCGGCGCGGGTGCCGCGCGAGCTGGACGCGCTGCCAGTCGGTGAGGTTGGCGTAGAGCTTGCCCTTGAGCTTGTCCGCCTGTTCGCGCAGTCGGGCAACCTCGCCCTTCGCGCCGATGGCGGCGAGCTCCTCGATCCGGGTCAGGACCTCGGCCAGCGGCTCCTCGAAGTCGAGCCACTGCTCGGCTGACGGACCCTTGCCTTCGGCCCTTGCGCCTGCGATGGTTTGCCTCCGGCTCAGCGACCGTACGCGAGCGACACCCGGTGCGCCGGGCCAAGCTCGTCGTTGAGCAGGGTCAGCGAGTAGTCGAACTCGAACCCGGCCGCACGCAGGCCGAGCCCGGCCGCCGGGCGGCCGACCATCTCCAGCCACTCGTAACCGGCACGCAGGAACGCCAGCCCGCTCCAGCCGCACTCCAGCCCGGCGGTCACGTTCGGCCTCTGCTCGTAGAAGAACCACGAGCCGTCCGCGGCCGCGCTCGCCTCGAAACCGCCGCCCAGCTCCCGCCGGTAGGCCGCGCCGAGCCGGGCCCGGACCGGCACGCGGAACACCTCGCGCCGGTAGGCCGCGGTACGGGCGAAATCCACGACCGACGCGCCCAGCACCAGCCCGGTCAGGGGCCGGACGCGCACGCCGACGTCAACCCCGGGCGCAATCGCCTCCTCCTCGTGCACCTTGGTGTAGTAGAACCGGCCGGAAAGGCCGACGTCAACCATCGGCCCGAAAGAGCGGGCGAAGTTGATGTGCCCGGCCATCTCGACCGGGTGAAAGAGCCCCAGCGGGTCCTCGGTCGGCACATCCTCGCGATACTCGAAGGTCCCGGCCGAGAAACTCACCAGCCCGATGCCGACCGTGAAGATGCGGGCCTCACGCACGACGAAGAGCGACTGCTGGTGCGTGTCGAGCAGCCAGTTCACGTAGCCGGCCCGGACCGCGAAGCCGCCGATGCCCGCACTGGCCGCCGGGTTCCAGACCATCGCCTGGGGCCCGACCGCCGAGGCCGCACCGACGTTGCCCATCCCGGACTCGCGGCCGCCGGGCAGAACCCGTAGCGACGAGAAACCGGCACTGCACACCGCAGCCGCTAGCGCCAGCAGGACCAGTGCCCGCATCGCTCAGCCCTCGATGATCTCGACGTTGGCCCGGGGCAGGGTCACCCGGGTCTTGTCGTCCAGTTCGACCTCGAGCACCCTCGCCTTGGCCTCGGACTCCACCTGCCGAAGCTCGACCGGCAGGCCGGTCACCTTGCCGATGCGGCCGAACCCGGGCTCGCGGATTATCCGCACCAGCATCCCGGTCTCGAGCCCGCCCTCGGCCGCCGCCCGCGGCGCCACGCCGCCCTTGTCCTCGAGCGGGACGATGACCTCGGGCCGGATGACCCCGGCCCGGATCTGGGTTGCGCCGTTGCAGGACGCGGTCCGGCCCTCGAGCGACTTGAGCAGTTCAAAGGTCCGCTCCGCCATCCGCATCCGGCCGAAACCCTCGGTAACAATCAGCGTCAGCCCCTTCCTTTCGGAACCGGTGATGGCGACCCCGATGTCATAGCCCAGGAACTTGCGCAGGGTCGCATCCTCCACCCCGCCCGCGACCAGCGCCTTGGCCCCGACCGAAAGCGCCCGCTCAATCGCCTCCGGGATGATGAGCGAGCCGCCGACGACGATCCGGCCCCGGCAGTCCTCGGTGATGATCTCGGGAGTGAACGGCTCGTCCGGCGATTTGGCGACCACGTGGATGACCCCGCGCACCTCGCCGCCGACGCCGAAGATGCCCTGGATCATACTTGCCTCGGTCCGCACGACCACCCCCTCGCGCTCGATGACCTCGGTCACCTCGCCCTCGACGTAGGCGTCAACCTGCACCGGCTGGGGCGGCTCGCGCAGGATGACCTGGCCGGTAATCGCAGAGACGCTCTCGATCGAGCCGGTAATCGGCGACTTCACCTCGCTCTTGAACAGGCCGAACAGCCCCTTGGACCGGGCCATGACCTCGTCCTTCTCGATCTGGTCACCGGCCTTTTTGAGCATCAACTGCGGCACGTCCTCCGGCGGCGAGCCGAGCAGGCCGCCGACGTTGAGCGTCTGGACGTTGCCCGGGAGTTCGGTCCGGGCGACGATGTCGTCGCCTTTCACCCGCGCGCCCTTCGCGACCTTCACCTCGCCGGGCAGGGGCAGGCGGCGTTCCTTGCTGACAACGGTATGGGCCGTAACCTTCAGGCCCGGGGTATATGCATGAGCCATAATAATGAGGATATTGGACTGGCCGATACTGTCAAATGGCAAGCCCCGCCCTTGTGGATGCTCCTTTCCTGCTCCGCTGTCATCTGACCGCATCCTCCGGTGCCCGGTGCCCTGGTTTTCGCTCCTTCCGGCGCATCCCGGCCCCGGGTTTGACAGTCCAATAACCAGCCTTACGATAATCTGTCCGCCCGACGCCCGATACAGGAGGAAAGCATGGCACTCGGATACTCCGGCCCGGAAGTGATGGAAATGGCGGTTGAAACCGAACGCGGCGGCAAGCTCTTCTACGACTCGGTCGCCGAGACGACCGACAACGAAGAACTGCGCCGGCTGTTCCGGTTCCTCGGCGAAGAAGAAGTCAAGCACATCGCGGTCTTCCGGGACATCGCCCGGTCCCTTACCGAACGCCCCGAAGAAATGCCCTACCACTGGGAAGAAGCCGTGCCCTACCTCGACGCCATCGTCAACTCGCGCTACTTCCTCGGTGGCGACAAGGCGCTCGCCCTCGCCCGCACCGCCACCACCCCCGAAGCGGCGATAACCCACGCGCTCGGCTTCGAAAAGGAAACCCTGCTCTTCTACACCGAACTGCTCAGCATGGTCGCCGAGCGCAACCGGCCCGCGCTCGAGCGACTCATCGCGGAAGAAAAGAGCCACGTCGTCCGCCTCACGCGACTACTGGACGAACTACCGCGCTGAGCCATGGCCGACCGCCAGCCGCCGGAGAACACCGAAAACCGGCCCGAAACACTGCGCGACCAGGCCGCCCTGCTCGAACTCGCGCTCGAAGCGGAAAAGGTCAGCCTCGACCGCTACCTCGAGTGGGCCGACATTGCCCGCGACCCGGCGGGCAAGGGCGCCTTCGTCCGTCTCGCCCGCGACGAGTACCAGCACATGCGCTTCATCGAACTGCACCTCAAGGCGCTGGCCCGGCAGGGCACCTGCTCGCCCTTCGAAGTCCCGCAGGGCAAGGTCGAGAAACTCGTCGCCCGGCTCGAGCGCCACGGACGCCTCGACGGCGGCCCGGCCGACCAGCCCGAACGCTACATACTCCAATCCGCGCTCGAATCCGAACTGCGTGCCGAGAAGTACTACACCGAACAGGCCGAGGCCGGCGGCCCGGTGGCCGGGCTCTACCGCCGGCTCGCCCGGGCCGAAAGCGCCCACGTCGCGCTCATCCGGGCCGAGATTGACCACATCGAGAAGACCGGCTTCTGGTTCGACTTCCCCGAATTCACGCTCGAAGGCGCCTGACCGCACCCGCGGAGACAACGATGAAACCCAGAGAATGCCTGCCCGTTGAGCAACTGCTCGAACGACTGACCGGCATCGAACGCGACGTCGCCGGTTTCTACGAACGCGCCCGCGACCTCGCCGGCCACGACGACGTCGGCCGGGCGTTCGCCGACCTCCACGCCCACCGGCAGGACAGCGCCGCGCTCGTCGGCCGGATGTGTGACAAGCTCAAGTGCGGCGAAGAGGTCACCGACAACGCCTCCGACGAAGACCTGCACTTCCTCACCGCGCTCATCGAAGGCGGCTTCTACCGCAGTGCGGGACGGCCCGCGGAACTCGCCGAGCCCGGCCTCGCAACCGCTCATCTTCTCGACAACGCGGTCAAACTCGAAAAGGACCTTCTCCTCTTCTACCTCAAGTTCCACGGCCTCAGTTGTATCGAACACCGGCCGCTCTTCTCCGAACTCATCCAGCGCGGCCAGAAACACATCGGCACGCTCCAGCAACTCCGCGCCCGGCTCTTCCCCAAGCCCGGCCGCTGACCGGCACCGCCGGCCTACCCGCACCCGACGTCCACAGACGAAACCGGGGACTGTCCCTCTCCGGGATTTGCTCCGGCAAATCCTGGGGCTGTCCCCGAGGTTTCGGGCGTGGGAATCCCAGCCGGCGGTTACCTCTGGCTTCGCTTCCTTCACTCGACCATCCGACCACTTGGCCACTCGACCACTTCCTCTCCTTCGGCGTCCTGGGCGGCTTCCCTCTCCTCCGAGTCCGATTCTCGTCCGACGTGAGGGCCCGCACCGAAGGAACCAACCGCCGCCGTTATTGTCCTACCGCTGAACCACGACCTTCCGGCTCGACCCCTCAACCCCTTGGTCCCTGGGACCCTGCGCCCGGATGAATTAGACGCCGGGCGCAAGGTGCCGGACATCATTCTCGCCCGGTTGCAGTTCCATCACCCTGCGGCCGGAGGCGTTGAGGAGCAGCGCGGGCTTGGGACACAATCCCGATTCTCCGGGCAGAATCGGGTTATGTCCCGCGCCCGAGAGGTTGAGCACCCCGCGCACGACCGTCGGGCCGTGGCTGGCGAAGGACGGCCGCTCGTTCGGCGGCTCCTCGACCCCGGTGCCGAGAAACTCGATGACGCGCAGGCCCCAGTTCAGGTCTGCAACGAAGGCGACACTCCCAGTGACCGCCGGTTGCAGTGCATCGAAGCTATAATGACTGGTTTTCCGGTAGTGACCGACCCTGACCGGATTCCTGGGGTCACTGATGTCATATACAACCAGACCGGAACTGCTGGCGGCCGCGTAGAGGAAGCCATCAGACACGGCCACCCCATAGCACAGCCGACCGACGGTCACTGTTGTTACCAGGACCGGGTCTTCGGGGTTGGAGACGTCAATCACATGGACGTAGCCGGTCTCTGCTTCCGGAACATAAACCTGACCGGACAGATACGCGTACTCGCCAGCAACCGCCACGCTCCAATGGCTACCTCTGACCTGACAGCTTCCCACCGTGTATGGGCTTGTCGGGTCACTGATATCGACCAGCCACAGCCCATACTGGTCGTCTACGACGTATGCCAGCCCTCCTGCTACCGTGACGTCCCAGGTGAAACCCACGGTACAGAAGCCCACTTCGACCGGACTGCGCGGGTCGCTGACGTCTATGACCCGCAGGTCGGGGCTCAGAGTGGCAAGAAAGGCATAGTCGCCCTCCACCGCCAACCCGAATCCGGCGTACGAGGAGACCAGTTCGCCGACGGGTTCCGGTGACTCCGGGTCACTCACGTCCCAGATTTCGAATCCATCAGCTTCCCGAGCAAGGTACAGATGGTTCGCTTGGTAGGCGAGGCCGTAGCCCTCGCCACACATTCTGCGTTCCGTCGTCGAAAGCAGTCGCAACTGAGAAGGGTCGCTGATGTCGAATATGCTGATTGCGTAGGTCACAACACCGGAGTCGTTGAGGTATGCTCCGAGGAAGGCGAGGTCCCGTGTGGTATCGAGGACCACCGATGTCCCCTCCGCGCCCAGTTCCGGTACCCCCGGCCAGAGCGCGACCTGCCTGCAATTGAGCGAGTCCTGCGCGAGTGCAGGCGCAACCAGCGCGAGCAGGAGCGTCAGGGCGACCGCGAACTTCACGGTCTTAGCGCGGACGTACTTGCGGGGGGGGCTAGCGGTTGTTGTCTGTCGGTTCACGTGTCCTCCTGTTTGCTCACCGACCATCGGCAGAACGGCGCCGGTTCTGCCGTCTTCTCCGGCTCAGCACATCATCATTCCCGGCAGCACCCGACCGGCCCACCACCCCTGACGGTTGGAGTCTAAC
>DSBX01000141.1 GCA_011049385.1 Caldifarciminota bacterium
CACCCCGCCTGGCCCGCAGGGCCAGTGCCCGCCCACCCGGTCACCAACGGCACCGCGACCCTGCGGTTCGAGAGCTTGGTCCCGCGCCTGACGGTGAACGTCTACGATGTCGCGGGGAGTTCCGTGTTCGCCACCCGGTTACCCGGCCATTCGGCCACCGGGACGCTCACGCTCGACCTGCGCACACTCGGGGCGGGAGTCTACCTGGTCCGGGTCGAGGCGAGCGGCTTCAGCTCGACGCGGAAGCTGACGATAAGGTAGCGCCCGGCCGTCCGCCGGGCGCGACCTCACGACCGATTCGCGCTAACGGGCTATGACCAGCCTCGCGCCGACGGCTGTGTCATGTTGCTCGGTTCTGAGGTAGTAGACACCGGCGCCGAGGGCACGAAGGTCAAACTCGCCTCTGCCGCCGGTGAGGGTCCACCGCGCGCGGTAACGACCGCTCGCGTCGTAAAGCAGGAGGGCCTGCGCTCCCGGCCCGGCCGAACCGAGCCGAACCGCCACGCGGCCGGCCGCCGGGTTCGGATACAGATCGAGACCGCGCAACCGGCCCGACTCCGGCTCTTCGGCGATCCCGACCGGCCCTTCGTACACCTGCAACCCGCAGCCCCAGTCCGCGATGTAGATGAGCGAGCCATGGACCCGGATATCGTAGCACTGCCAGGGCGTGTCGTAGTGTCCGACGAGTTCCGGGCCGGCCGGGTCCGTGCAATCGAAGACCCGGAAGCCGTCGCGATGGTTGGCCACGTAGACCAGGTGGCCATCCGCGTGTACGCCCAGCGGCGTGTCCGGGATCATCGTTCGGCTGACCACGACCGGGCTTGCCGGATCCGAGATATCCAGGATGACCAGCGCCGAGTCGTCACAGGCCAGGAATGCCAGATTGTCGCGGCCGGAGACTTCGCGCACTGAACCGGGGGCGAGGTAGTAGCCGAGTTCGACCGGGTCCGCCGGGTCGCTGACATCCACGACCCGGAAACCGGCGGTGTCGGACGCGATGAACGCATGGTTGGCGTCCGCGCTGAGCGCAACTCCGAGCGTACTGCCTGGCAGTTGGATACTGCCGACCTCCTCAGGACGAGCCGGGTCGGAGACATCGACGACCCGGAGCCCGAACCTGGTGTCGGTAACATACACGCGGTTGCCCGCGACCGCGAGCCCGGAGGCGTCGCGCGGGCTTGAAAGCTCACCGAGCTGGACCGGGTTGCCGGGAGACTCGGTGTTGTGGATGTACAGGCCGCCGGATGCGCTGTACAGGCGGTTCCCGGTATGGACCATATCCTTGACCCTGCCCGCGGTCCTGATGCCCTCGGAGAGCAGTGCCGGTTCGGTCGGGTCGGCGACATTCAGGACGTACACCCCGCCCCCGGCACCAAGGAAGACGAGATTCCGCGCCGGGTCGCAGGCTACGGCCATCGTCGGCCCGAACGGCCAGTTCCCGGCCAGCCGGCAGTTGAGCGAATCCGCTGGAGAAGCTGGAGCGAGAGCCGTCACCAGCACCAGCAAAGCCGCAATGAACGACCTGTCCATAGTGACTCTCTCTTCCGTGCGCTCGCCTAGCGGGCCTTGACCAGCCGGGCGGTGCGGGTCGTGCCGTTGGCAACGAGCTCAACGCAGTACACGCCCGGCGGCGCATCGTCCGCCGGCCAGGCAAGCGTCCGGCGTCCGGCCGACTGCACGCCGTCGGCCAACCGCGCGACTTCGCGCCCGGCGGCATCACGGACGACACACCTTACCGAGCCGCCCTGCGCCAGTTCGTAATGGATGACCGCCCGGTCGGCGATGTGACTGCGCTCGACGGCGAGTGAAGGTCCGGCGATGGTGTTGCGGCCCTGCTCTTCAATCCCGACGGCGGTGAGCGAGATGTTGTCGGCGGAGACCTCCGCCCATCCGCCCCCTCAAGTACCGTTGACGTAGGAGTAGAGCTTGACCTCGATGCGGCGCACCGCCGCAGGGTCCACCCCCGGCAGGTTGTCCGCGATCTCCTGAGCGATGTCGAGCTCGTAGCTGTTCCACACGCTCGGCAAGTCTATGTCGTGAAGCTTCAGCGTGTCGCTCTCGCGCCAGGTATTGTACTGGTCGCGCAGGATGAACATCGTTGTGCCCAGTTCATCGCCGTCAGCGTTCAGGTAACTGACGATGAATGCGCCGGTTGGCCAGCAGGTGGTAGACCCGCCCACAATCGCCATCCGGGCGTCAAAGGTCAGGGTCAGGTTCGCGCCCGGCACCTCGACCTGCTGTCCCAGCGCGGCGTGGTAGGCAAGCTGCTTGAACACCTTGGCGGCATAGCCGGGCGTCGGTTGGCCGAGCGTGTCCGAACGCTCGAACCGGTGGCTGCCGGCCACGTGGCTCACGTCCTGCTCCCAGCCGACGGTCAACGGCTGTTCGAAATCGCCGTTGGTCAGCAGATTACCGTTGGTGACACCGGCGGCCACCAGCACGAACAAGACCGCGCCGGTAACCGTATCCTTCCATTTCATCGGACCCTCCGTTCGAGACGACTCAACAGACTTGTCGTCCAGCTTCATCGTAATCGGGATTGCGCCATAAGCTTGAAATGATACCCCGGCTGTGACCGGCAGTCAAACGCCATCCTCGCTGGGGTTTGACAAGGCCGGCTGGGCGGGACGAGACCCGGCACTCAGGCACCGGACCGGTGATCAGCGGTCGGAGAGCCGCTACGCGTCCGGTGAACCGGACGCCTCCGCGCTGTTCTGTGCCGCCTTCTTGAGGCAGGTCGTCGCCGCCAGCCGGGCGAGCCGACGCACCCGGCCGATGTAGTTCTCGCGCTCCGAGACGCTGATTGCCCCCCGGGCTTCGAGCAGGTTGAAGCAGTGCGAGCATTTGATGACGTGGTGGTAGCCGGGATAGACCAGGCCCAGCCCGAGCAGGCGCTTCGCCTCGGCCTCGAACCGGTCGAAGAGCTCGCGCTGGAAGGTGACGTCGGCCTCGTCGAAGTTGTAGACGCAGAACTCTTCTTCGTTCTGGCGGTAGATGTCGCCCCAGGTGAGATGCTCGTTCCAGCGCACGTCGAAGATGCTCTCGGCATTCTGGATGAACATCGCCAGCCGTTCGAGCCCGTAGGTGATTTCGACCGGGATGACGGCAAGGTCCACCGAGCCGCACTGCTGGAAGTAAGTGAACTGGGTGATCTCGATGCCGTTCAGGTCCACTTCCCAGCCCAGCCCCCACGCGCCCAGCGTCGGCGACTTCCAGTCGTCCTCGATGAAACGGACGTCGTTGTCGTCAAGGCTGATGCCGATGGCTTCGAGGCTCTTGAGATACTGGTCCTGGACGTCCGGCGGCGCGGGCTTGAGGATGACCTGCATCTGCCAGAACTGCTGGACCCGGAGCGGGTTCCTGGCGTAGCGGCCGTCGCGCGGCCGCTGGGAGGGTTCGCAGTAGACGACATTCCAGGGCCGGGAATCGAGCACCCGGATGAAGGTCGCCGGGTTGAAGGTGCCGGCCCCGACCTCGGAGTTGTAGGGCGAGAGAATCGCACAGCCCCGGCTCGCCCAGTACTGCTGGAGCCGCTGGATGATCTCCTGCAGGGTCGGCGGCGCGGGAGCGGAGGCCATCGGCTCAGAGCCCGAGGTCCGCGGCGATGCCCTTCATCGCCTCGAGGCAGGTGCCGACGAAATCCTCCAGCGTCAGCCCGAGCCGGGAACAGGTCGCAATCTGCTCCCGGTTCGCGCCCGCCGCGAACCGCCGTTCCGCGTACCGCCGCATCACGAACTCCGTGTCCAGCCCGGCCAGCTTCCTGTCCGGGTGCATCAGCGCGGACGCGACGATGAGCCCGGTGAGCGGGTCCACCGCGTAGAGCGCCTTGTCGAGGTCGGACTCGACCGGCGCGTTGTCGGCGTGGGCCTTGACCGCGTTGACGATCTCGCCGTCCACGCCCCGGCCGGACAGCATCTCCCCCGCGACGAGGCCGTGGCGGGCCGGGTCCTGGGCGGTCTGCTCGTAGTCGAGGTCGTGGACCAGCCCGGCCAGGCCCCAGCGCTCCGGGTCGCCGCCGCGCCCGGGCGCCAACGCCCGCAGGCAGGCCTCGGTCGCGAGCATGTGCTTCTGGAGATTGCGGTTCTTCACCTCGGCCCGGACCAGGGTCCAGGCTTCTTCACGCGTCACGGCCGGCCTCGGGTTTGCGTCTCATACCGGGGATGATAACATCGGCCTCACGGCTGTCAATCACCCGCGCCCGGCCGGGCTAACCGCGGGCGGGCAGGCGCAGGAGCTTGAGACCGGTGCGTTCGTCGAGCGCGCGGGCGAGCTTCCTAAGCCCGGGCTGTATCGCGACCTCGCAGGTGACCGAGACCCGGGCGCGGTAGAGATGACCGCCCCGCACCGCCATCTTCGCATCGCCGATGATGCAGTGGACGTGGCAGACCGGGTCCCGACCGTCCCAGGCGATGTTGCCCAGAAGCGAGAGAATCTCGTAATCACCCCGGAACACGCGGCGGCGGTAGACACGGTTCTTGAGGTCAAAGAGCCCGAGTTCGATTTCGTCCGCGGCCCCGATGCCGGAGATGATGCCCGAGCCGATGCGCCGCGCCCGCACGAATTCGACCAGCGTCGGCAGGACGTCTTCGCCCGGGTCGAGCCGCAACTGGTAGAACGCGCCCGGTTTCGCCCAGCGCACGTTACTTCTTCTTCTTTCCACCCGGCGAACGCTTGCCGGACGAGGCCTTGCGCGCGGCTTTCTTGCGGCCGGCCGGCGCGGTGGCGATGAGTTCCCGACATTCTTCAAGGGTGAGTTCGGCCGGGTCCCTGCCCTTGGGCACCGTCGCGCTCTTCTTGCCCTCGATCACGTACGGCCCGTACCGGCCGAGCAGTACCCGCACCCCGGCTTCCGGGAACTCTTTGATGGTGCGCTTCGCCGCCTGCTCCCGGGCCTCGGCGATGGCGGCAAGAGCTTCCTTGTGCGTTATCGTGCGCGGGTCCTTGTCCTTTATCGAGGCGTACTTCGTGCCGTACTTGACGTATGGGCCGAACCGGCCGAAGTTGGCGAGAATCTCCTCGCCCTCCGCGGTCCGGCCGACCACGCGCGGCAGTTTCAGCAGTTCCAGCGCCTCGTCGAGCGTGACCGTCTCGACCCGCTGTCCTTTCCGCAGGCTGGCGAACTTCGGTTTCTCGTCGTCGTCCTTGGTGCCGAGCTGGACGAACGGCCCGTACGGCCCGAGCCGGGCCGAAACCGGCTTGCCGGTCGCCGGGTCGGTGCCGAGCTCGCGCGAGCGGGCGACCTCGGCCCGCGACAGTTCACCCGCCTTCTCGACGTCGGCGTGGAACGGCCGGTAGAAGCCGCCCACCGTCTCGCGCCAGTTCTTCTCTCCGGACGCGACCTCGTCGAGCTCGGTCTCGATCCGGGCGGTGAAGTCGTAGTCCACGACTTCGCGGAAGTTCTCGACCAGAAAGTCGGTCACCAGCCCGGCGACGTCGGTCGGGAAGAGCTTGGCCTTCTCCGTCCCGGTCGTCTCGGTCCGGGTCTCGGCGCCGACCTTGCCCTCGGTCAGGGTCAGCACCCGGTACTCCCGCTCGCGGCCTTCCCGGCTCTGCCGCTCGACGTAGCCCCGGCTCTGGATCGTCGAAATCGTCGGCGCGTAGGTCGAGGGCCGGCCGATGCCGAGTTCCTCCAGCCGCTTGACCAGGCTCGCCTCGGTGTAGCGGGCGGGCGGGCGCGAGAAGCTCTCGCGCGAGGTGATTTCGAGCGGCTCCAGCCGCTGGCCGCGTTCCAGCGGCGGCAGGACCCGGCCGTCTTCCTCGTCGTCGCCGCCCGGGTCGTACACCGCGAGAAACCCCTTGAACAGGATGACCTCGCCCTTGGCGATGAATCTTTCCGGCCGGGTCGAGACCTCGACCTTCACCACGGTCCGCTCGACCCGGGCATCGGCCATCTGCGAAGCCAGCGCCCGGCGACGGATGAGCTCGTAGAGCTTGCGCTCGTCCTGCTCGCCGGTGACCTTGTCCTTACGGAAGTCGGTCGGCCGGATCGCCTCGTGCGCTTCCTGGGCCCGCTTGGATTTGGTCGCGTACCGCCGGCGTCGGGCGTGGTCCGGACCGAACTCCGCGGCGATGACCTCGGCCGCCTGGGCCAGCGCGGAATCGGCCATCGTCAGCGAGTCGGTGCGCATGTAGGTGATGTGGCCCGCCTCGTACAGCCGCTGGGCCAGCGCCATCGTCCGGCGCACGCTCATCCCCAGCTTCTGGTAGGCTTCCTGCTGGAGCGTCGAGGTCGTGAACGGTGGCCGGGGCGACCGCTTCGCCGGCTTCTTTTCGACCGCGGCGACGGTGAACTCCGCGCCCGCGGCCGCTTCGAGAAAAGCCCGGGCCGCCGCTTCGTCCGGGAAATCGGTATCGAGCTTGGCGGCCAGCCTGCCCTCGCCGGCGGCGAACTCGCCCGCGGTCTTGAAGCTGACCTCGGGCTTGAACTTGTCAATCTCGCGCTCGCGTTCGACCACCAGCCGCACCGCCACCGACTGCACCCGGCCCGCGGACAGCCCGGTCCGTACCTTCTTCCACAGCACCGGCGAGAGCTCGTAGCCGACCAGCCGGTCGAGCACCCGGCGGGCCTGCTGGGCATCCACGAGATGCTGGTCAATGCCGCGCGGTTCGGCAATCGCCGCCTTGATGGCGGACTCGGTGATTTCGTGGAAGACGATGCGCCGGGTCAGTTCCGTCGGCAGTTCGAGCAGGCGCGCCAGGTGCCAGGCGATCGCCTCGCCCTCCCGGTCTTCGTCGGTCGCCAGCCAGACCCGCTTCGCCTGCTTCGCCGCCTTGCGCAGTTCGGCGACGGTCTTCTTCTTCTCCGGGCTGACTATGTACTCGGGCTCGAAGCCGCCTTCGATGTCCACCGCCATCCCCTTCCTGGGCAGGTCCGCGACGTGGCCCATCGAGGAGAGTACGGTGAATTCCCGGCCGAGGAAGCGGCCGATCGTCCGCGCCTTGGCCGGCGACTCGACGATCAGCATGTCCCCGCCCTCACCGCGTCCGGCCACCCGGGCCGGCGCCACCTTCGGCTTCGCGGCACTGCGGGACGTCTTCGGCTTCGCTTTCGCGGCCTTGCCGCCGGTTGCTGTTGACTTCTTCGTCATCAGGCGTGAAGCATATTCCGCCTCGACCGGATGTCAACCACACCCTTCCCCCCGGGGTGTTGACGGCGCGGCCGGAACCGCTATGCTCTGTCACCGGCTATGCTCAGGCGCAAGCCATCCCGGCCGGCCCGGGATGGCGCTTTGTTTTCCCGGACAGGACGGAAGCCAAAGGAGGCGCGATGACCCCGCCCGAGCTGATCCGGCTCCGGTTCGCCAACCGCTGGCTCCACGCCGCCTACCTGGCGGTGATGGTGGTCTTCACCCTGCCCTACCTCGCGCTCCAGCCGCTCGGCGCC
>DSBX01000251.1 GCA_011049385.1 Caldifarciminota bacterium
CTGCAACATATAGCCAGTCTACCCGGTAACGCTGTCCAAGCAGGCAGGTATGACATTTTCGCGTTGTAGTTAGCTATGACATTATCGCGTTGCATCCACACCTAGGTCGCCGGTATGTTGACAGGCAAGCCCGGGGTGTCTATTCTGTAACGTAGATTCGGAGGCGACGAGACACGTCTCGTCCGCCCGCATCGTCCAGGTCAGCGCCGCCGGTGTGCTTCGGCGGCAAACAGCCAAGGAGGCGGATAGTGTCAAGAAAGCTCATGACTGCGCTGATGGTGCTCATCGGCGTCGGGCTGGCCGGGGCCGAGTGGCTCCCGGTCGCCGGCGGTACGGGCGGAGTGAGCATCAGCGTCATCGAACAGAGCCCCTCGCGCACCGTGGTCGAAGTTGTGTTGCCCGGGCTCGCGGTGGAACGAGTAACCGAAGGCGGCGTCGAGTACGCCCGCCTCGCAATACCCGACGAGGTGATGGCGGTACTCGAGGTCGGTCGGCCGCAGGTGCCGAAGGTTTCACTCCTGCTCGGGGTGCCCGACGGCGCGCGGGTGACCGCCCGGGCGACGGTGGACGAGACGGTGACCTATGCGGTCGGCAACGTCTACCCGCTCCAGGAGCCGCAGGTGGACAGCCGGCCGAGGCCACCCTTCACCATTGACGCCGCTTTCTACACCCGGGACGCCAGCTTCCCGGGCCCGGCGGTCAGGCTCATCGAGACCGGGGTCTGGCGCGACCTGGCGGTCGCCAACCTGCAGGTCTATCCGGTGCAGGTCAACCCGGCCCGGGGCGAAGTCACGGTGGCGAAGAAGGTGCGGGTCGAGGTCAGCCATCCCGGCGGCAGTTACCCGTCGTCGGTGCCGGACTGGCTCTACCCGACCTATGGCGCGTTCATTGACAACTTCGCGGAACTTCGGCTACGGCCGAGGGTGGACTACGACGACGGCGTTCGCTACCTGGTGTTCTGCCACCAGAACCACGCCGGCAACTCGATGCTCCACGACAGCCTGCTCGGCTGGGTCAAACAGCGCGGTTATGATACCCGCGTCATCGTCAAGTCCGGCTTCACCGCGGCGGAAATCAAGGACTCGATACGGCAGGAGTACGACCGGCACAGCCCGGCGGTGCTCCAGCACGTCCTGCTCGTCGGCGAGTACGCCGAAGTGCCGATGGGTTCCTATTCGGGCGTGGGCAAGAGCGACTTCTACTACGCGGACATCGAGCCCTGGCCGGTGGGTGACAACTATCCGGAGCTGAACATCGCCCGGTTCTCGCCCGAGTCTCAGACCGACCTCGACAACCAGATTCGCAAGGCCCTCAAGTACCAGCGCGACCCGGTCACGACCAACGACTGGCTCGACAACATGACCTTCGTCGCCCACCGTGAGCAGTACCCGGCCAAGTACTCCGGCTGTGTCCGTGGGGTTTATCACATGCCCAAGCCCTACTGGCAGCCGGACATTGACACGATAATGGGCCAGTTCAAGAACAACACCGACGTCACCAACGCGGTCAACGCCGGTGTCGGCATCCTCGCTTACCGCGGGCACGGCTATCACACCGAATGGTCGGGCTGGTGCGGCAGTAACTGGAACAACGCCAATGTTGATGCGCTCACCAACGGCGACATGACACCGGTGACCCTGCACTGGGCCTGCCACTGCGGCGAGATTTCGACCGCGACCTGTCACGCCGAAGCCTGGATGCGCAAGTACCCGGGCGGCTCGGTCTCGGCCCTGGCCGCGACCCAGGCCAGCTACACCCTGCCCAACCACGGCCAGTGCTCGACCCTGACCCGGGCGATGACCGACACCTGGACGATTACCGTGCCGGGTGTGCGCGACTACGCCGGGCCGGTTTTCTCCATCGGCGGCCAGATGAGCTATATGGACGCCTACATCGCCAAGTACTGGCCTTCGAGTCCGTACTTCTACAACATCTGGATGTACCTGACCCTCGGCGACCCGGCGATGCCGGTCTGGGCCGGCACGCCGGCAACCGCGACGGTCAACTGTCCGGACTCGATTCCGCTCGGGTCGTACAGCCTCAACGTCGGGGTTCTCACCGGCGGCCGGCCGGTTGAGAACGCGCTCGTCTGCGCCTGGCGCGATGGTGAGTTCTATGTCGTCGAACGTACCGACGCGGCCGGCAACGCCACGCTCCAGGTGGACGCGGCTACGGCGGGCGAAGTGCTGCTCACGGTCAGCGAAGGTCACGCCCAGCATTCGACCCCGGGCGTCATCCACACGCCGATCCTGCCGTACGAGCGCATCGTGATGGCCGGCGGCGGCTCGCCTTCTCCGGGCGAACTGCTGATGGACCACGACACCGGCTACTGCCGGCTGACGGTATCGGCCCAGGGTTCGATCGGCTACGACGTTGCTGCGGATGCGGGCAGTGGGTTCCGCTATCCCAAGACCGCGGCCTCGGCGCTCTTCTACGGCAGTTTCGCGGTCGGCAACGCCGAGGGCTACATCGCGGACCGCCACTTCGGGCAACCGGCTTCCGGACCGCAGAACTCAGACCTCGTGGTTGTGGATTCCCTCCGGTCGGTCGTGCCGCCGGCGGCCGGGGACCAGCACTACCGCGGCAGTTACAGCGACGCCGGGCATCCCTCGCCCAAGGGCCTGCTCATCACTCAGAACAGCCACCAGTCCGCACACACCGGTTATGACGACTTCGTGGTGATGATTTTCGATATCACCAACGAAGGCTCCGGGCCGGTCGAGGGCCTCTACGCCGGGGTATTCGCGGACTTCGATGTCGGCGCGGACCCGGCCGCCAACGTCGCGGCCAGCGACGAAGCCCGCCGGTTCACCTGGATGCGTCAGAATGCGAACCAGAACCCGACGGTCGGGGTCAAGATTCTCGAACCGCGGTCCTTCGCCAATCTCGCGGCGGTGGACCACGAGCGCTACGTCTATCCCGACTCGGCGATGACGGATGGGATGAAGTGGCGGTTCCTGAACGGGACAATAGTCCAGCGCAACTCGAACCGGCCCTACGACTGGTCCACGCTGACTTCGGTCGGCCCGTTCGACCTTGCGGTCGGTGACACTCACCGTTTCGCGGTCGCCTTCTTCGGTGGCGCGGACGAGAACCAAGCCCGGGCGCACGCGGACTCGGCCCAGAGCTGGTACACCGGCAACGTCGGGGTGAAGGAACCGGCATCGAGGCCGGCGACCGAAGGCCGGCCGCTCTTCTTCAGCCCGAACCCGTTCCGCCGCGGCACCTTCGTCCACTACCACACGCCGCTGGGCGGTCGGGTCCTGCTCACCGCCTACGACGCGGCCGGGCGCGAGCTTGAACGCACCGAGTTCAACGCGGTCGCGGGCGGCGGACGCCACTTCTGGCAGCCCGAGGAACTGGCCCGGGGCGTGTACTTCGTCCGGGTCAGCCTGCCGAGCGGCGAATCGGTCGCCAAGGTCCTGATGCTCGACTGACCGGACCGGGAAGTATCCTGCGCGGGGCGGCTTCGGCCGCCCCGCGGCTTCGTGCGGAAAGGGCGGTCTTCGTCGCCGATGGACGCCGGACAGGAAGTAACCGCCGATGCTTCGCCCGAAGGGCGAGAGCCCGCACGCCGATGGACGCCAAGCGGAGGGACTGGGGGATGACCCGATTCCGTTGCCCGTGTGGGAGCGGTCTCCAGACCGCGATTGCTGGCCCTTCCCCTGGCCTGCGGTTCGTCTGCGCCGGCTCCTCAGTACCACCCCGGATATGCTTCCGGGGATTATCCGGAGGACGGCTCTCAGGATGCTCCGGACGATGCCCCGGACTGCGGCCCGGGGGCAAACCCGACCTAGGCTTCGGTCTATGCCCCGGCCCGGGACCCGAAGGATGCTTTCGACCATCACCCTCGGTGCAGTTCCCGGTGTCCTCTGGACAGGACCTCTTCCGATACTCCCCGTCATCGCCCGGACAATGACCCGGAGTACAGCTCTGGGGGGTATCCCCCCCACGGCCCCTGGGCGGCCCACCCGGCGGGAAAAATGCGCTCTCGGCCGGATTTCCTTGTCGGTCAGCGGCTGGAATGGGCTACAGAGAGGTGAAGGACGTCCGAGGAAGAGGTCGAGCGGTCAAGTGGTCAAGTGAAGAAACCCGGACAGAGAGAAACCGCCGATGCACGCTGATGGACGCCGAACGGAGGGAAGCGGGGATGTGACCGGGCCGCAGGACATGACCGAATTGCGCTCGGGCAATTCGGATCGTGTCCCAAGGCCCAAGGCGCGGGATTCCCGGACGGACGAAGAGACCGCCGACGAACGCGGCCGGGCCGATATCGCCCGCCTACCGCTGAATCACGACCTTGCGGCTTGACCCCTTGAACCCTTGACCCCTCGGACCCTCTGCCCGGATGAAGTAGACTCCGGGCGCAAGATGCCGGACGTCATTCTCGCCCGGCTGCAGGTCCATCACCCTGCGGCCGGTGGCGTTGAGGAGTTGCGTGGGCTTGGGACACAATCCCGATTCTCCGGGCAGAATCGGGTTATGTTCCGCGCCCGAGAGGTTGAGCACCCCGCGCACTACCGTCGGGCCGGGCGGGGCGAACGACGGCCGCTCGTTCGGCGGCTCTTCGACCCCGGGCGGGTACCGTTCAAGGACAAGCCAACCTCGACCATCCGCCACGAATACCAGTCCGTCCATGACCTGGACGTACTGAGCGAAGCAGGGGGTATGGTAGAACCCGACGGGGCTCGGTTCAGCCGGATTCGACACATCAAACGCGCGCACGCCCCAGAAGCCGTCCGCGACATATGCGATGTTGCGGTCAAGGTCAATGCTGAATGTACCGTAAGGCGTAGGATGGTTGCCGACCATGAATGGTTTGCTTGGGTCGCTGATGTCAACGACGGTTATCCCGCCCAACCCGTCGGCAATGTACGCATACGGGTAACGTGTCTTCAGCTCCTGTGCCGAGCCCATTGTCGAGCAGGCACCAAGAGGCTCGGGCAGGACCGGGTCAGAGATGTCGAGGACGCGTAGCCCGTCCGAGCCTGCGGCGATGTAGAGCAGGTTCCCATCCACCACGCAGGCGCGGAACTGCCGCCCCGGACCGGCCGGAATCCTGGACAGCACACGCGGCTGAGTCGGGTCGGCTGCGCTGAGAATCCAGAGTTGCCAGGTCTGACTCAGGTCGAAGACGATGAGGAAGACCAACGAGTCGCGTGCGGCGACCGCACCGCCGGAAAACATGGAGTCCTGCGTGCCGACCAGAACCGGGTTGCGCGGGTCAGTCACATCCACGACTCGATATGGTGGCGGGCCTAACACGCAAGCCAAGTGCAACAGATTGCCGACCGAGGCCAGTTGTGGGACATACCAGTCTCCGATCTGACTGATGAGTGTGGGTTCGGCCGGTGAGGAGACGTCGAACACCTGGACACCCTGGCCCCGGGTTCCGCCGAACCCGAGACCCCCAGCCACGTGTAGGATGTCAAAGTGCCCGTGAAACCCGGTGCAAACTCCGAGCGAGACAGGCCGGGTTGGGTCCTGAACACTGAGGATGTACAATGAGTCCTCAGTACGCACGTTCTCCGGGTTGGACACGAAGCAGAGGTCGTTCCATAGCTTGAGGAAGAAACCGGCCGGGAGCCCGGCAACCGGCCTGGGCTGGGTCGGGTCCGCGATGTCGAGGATGAGCATTGTGTCGGCCGCTCCTGTCCACAAGATGACGAACGCGAAGCTGTCCTTGACAGCAACCTGTTTCGCGTAGCTGGGCAGTACGCCGAGCTCATAAGGCTGGGTCGGGTCAGCGACGTTCCAGAGCCTCAGTCCGGCGTTGCGCCATGCGATGAGCGCGATCGTGTCGGCAAGGGCTATGCTTGTGGCAACTTCGTTACCAATTCGGTGCCAGAACACCTCTCCCGGGCTGTGCGGATTGCTGACATCCAGGATCCGAAGACCGGCGTAACCATCGGCAAGAAACGCGAAGTTCTCGCGTAGCGTAACCCAATGGGTGTGGCTCGCAGGTGACATCCACGCGCCGATTTCTTTAGGCTGGCCGGGGTCTGAGATGTTGATGATCCTGAGCCCGGCTCCGTAAGCCGCAACATAGAGCAGACTGTCCTGTGCACAGAGCGAGATTGTGATGTCCGGTGTCAAGTGGTAACCAATCAGTGTCGGGCTTTCCGGCCGGGTTACGTCAACCAGTGTCACGCCTCGGTTGGAGCCGACTCCACACAGGGTGTTCCCGACCTGGGTGTGAAAGGACGCTCCGAACTTGAAGGAGTCAAGCTTGGTCGGGCTGGCCGGGTCACTGATATCGAACACAACGAGTCCTTTGCCGCTCTTGACGTAGAGGAAGCTGTCATCTACGACCTGATGCCAGCCCAAGGCGCCAAACGGCCAGACTCCGACCGTGCGCATGTTCAACGAGTCCCACATCGGGATTATCTGCAGGGGCAGGAGCAACATCAGAACCGACAGGGGCATCTGAACCTCCAATGACTCCCCGGGCCAGACTGGGGTCTGACCCGGGGCTAATACTCAGATTGCCAGATCACCGCGTTTTCGCTGAAGCCGACGTGCAGTATTATCTGCAGTTCGTGGCCATTGTCCGGGTGGCCGTACACCTCGTTCGTGAAGTAGACCGGAGAGTTGAGATGCCCCACTGCCCAGCCAGGAGGCGGACTTGGAAGGGTTTTTTTCGACGGGTAGTCCGGCGTGTTTGCCGGAACCCAGTGCAGGCCTTTGATGTACCATTTGTGCCCCCAGGGAATTTCCCAAGGCTGCGTTCTGCCGTGCACATAGTAGTCATTGTAGATGGTCCAGGTGGTGTGTGTCCAAGCGTTGTGTTGTCCGTATTCGCTGACAGCACGAACCCAGGTGAAGGGCGCAAGGCTATCATCAGCTAGCCAGTAGGTGTAACCCTGAACCCCTTCGGGCCTTAGTTTAATGCCGCCGGCCCGCTCAGGCACGAACTCGCCCCCGCCTACCCGCACATTCCCTGTAGCGATGTCCTCCTCCATCTCCCGCACGAACTGCTCAACCGGTGACGAACCCATTGCCATGGAGTACAGCAGACAGAGGACAACGGCGACGGTCAGTAGTCTGCTCACTCGAGTCTCCTTCTTGTTTGTGTCCGGCTCGGGCTTGGTCGGGAAGGCCGCGAGGGACGGCCCGGATGCCGCCGAGGCGACCTGCTCGGCTCCGTTACCCTGCCGGACTCCTTGCCAATACCACTAGCAACATTCGTTCCCAAAACGCCACTTAAGCATATTTCTCGTAAGTCACAGTAGCAGAGAGTGTTAGCTCATCTCTCTCTCTCTAAGCGGGCCTATTGCCGCTGATTTCGCCGGTGACTGCCGCAGAATACGGCAGTCGGCCGGGTTCCGGTGGCTGTTCGGGCCGGTGGTGTGACGGCCTTGGCGGTTCATCTCC
>DSBX01000140.1 GCA_011049385.1 Caldifarciminota bacterium
AGTCTATACCGAGTACGAGACCCGTATGAGCAAGTCGGTCGAGGTTCTCGAAGCCGAGTTCGCGCGTATCCGAACCGCACGAGCCAACCCCGCCATTCTCGACGGCATCAAGGCCGACTACTACGGCACACCGACGCCGCTCAAGCAGATGGCCAGCATCTCTGTCCCCGAACCGCGCCAGCTTGTCATCCAGCCCTGGGACCGCAACGCGCTCAGCGAAATCGAGAAGGCCATCCAGAAATCCAGCCTCGGACTCAACCCCAAAGTCGAGGCCAACCTCATCCGTATCGCCATCCCGACCCTTACCGAGGAGCGACGGCGCGAGCTGGTCAAACTCTGCGGCAAGCTCACCGAGGACGCCCGCATCGCCGTCCGCAACATCCGCCGCGAGGCCAACGACCACATCAAGAAGCTCGAAAAGGACAAGGAAATCTCCGAGGACGACAGCAAGGTCGGCGTCAAGCGCATCCAGGAACTCACCGACCAGTACATCGCCCGGCTCGACGAGCTCTTCTCGGCCAAGGAAGCCGAGGTTCTCGAAAGATAGCGCGGACCCGGGCGCCCGACCCCGGGCCGCCCGGCGCGGCTGACAATGTCGCCCAAACACCGAGACTTGAAAGCACCGGAACACATCGCCGTCATCATGGACGGCAATGGCCGCTGGGCCAGGGCCCGCGGCCTGCCTCGGGCCTTCGGTCACCGTGAAGGTGCGAAGACGCTCCACGAAGTCGTCGCGGCTGCGGCCGGGCTGGGCATCGGCTGGCTCACCGTCTACACGTTCTCGACCGAGAACTGGCGCCGTCCGGCAAGAGAAGTCAAAGGGCTCATGAAGCTCATTGCCGAGCGGGCCCACGCCGAGCAGGCCGGCCTCCTCGAAAGCAACGCCCGGGTCCGGGTCATCGGCCGGCTCGGTGATGTCCCGCCGGTCAGCCGCCGCAAGCTCGACGATTTGGTCACCACCACCGCCGCCTGCACCGGCCTCAACTTCACCCTTGCCATCAGCTACGGCGGCCGGGCCGAAATCATTGACGCCTGCCGCCGCGCGGTCGAATCCGGCCACCCGCCCTCGGACGAGAACGAGTTCCGGCAACTGCTCTACGACCCGACGATTCCCGACCCGGACCTCCTCATCCGCACCGGCGGGGACCAGCGCATCTCCAACTACCTGCTCTGGCAGAGCGCCTACACCGAGCTCTACTTCACCGAAACACTCTGGCCCGACTTCCACCGTGCCGAACTCGAGGCCGCGATCGCGGAGTACGGTCGGCGCCAGCGCCGGTTTGGACGGGTCTGAGGCGGCGATGCTGACCCGCATTGTCATCGGCACCGCGCTCGGGGTGGCTACCTTCGCGGTCGTCTGCCACGCACCGACTTCGGTCCTCACCCTCTTCATCGCGGCCTGGGCGGTGCTCGCCACCCTCGAGTTCCTCGGTCTCCTCAAGCGCGCCGACATCCGGCTCAACTCCCTGCTCATCTGCACACTCAGCGCCTCGACCGTGGTCGCGGCTTGGCTCGGCTGGCTCCCCGGTTATGTCATCGCACCAATCGCGGTCGTCTTCCTCACCGCGGTCCTCACCCGCTCGCCCCTCCCCCGGGTTCCCGTCTACGGCGCGTTCGTGGTCATCTACCTCGGCCTCCTGCCTGCCCACCTGGTGATGCTTCGGCAGACCTCGGACGCGGCCGGCTTCTCGCGCTGGCTCGTGCTCTTTCCGCTCGTCCTGACCTGGACCAACGACACCGCCGCTTACGCGGTCGGCAAGCTCATCGGCCGCCGCAAGCTCATGCCCCAACTCAGCCCGAAGAAAACTCAGGAAGGCTTCCTCGCCGGGCTCATCGCCTCGGCCGTGCTCTCCGCGCTCTGGCTCGGCCGGCTCGAACCCTTCACCCGGCGCGGCTGGGGCTGGCTCGCACTGGTCGGCGTGGGGCTCGGCGCGATGTCGCAGGTTGGCGACCTCTTCGAGTCGCTCTTCAAACGCGCGGTCTCCGTCAAGGACAGCTCGACCGCACTCCGCGGCCACGGCGGCTTCCTCGACCGCATTGACAGCCTGCTCTTCGCCATCCCGGCCTTCTACTGGCTGCTCCGTCTCTACCTGTGAAGTTGACCGCGCCGCTCCTCGGCCGACCCGCCCTCGAACACGACTGCCTTGCCTTCGACTCATTCGGAGTCAAGGCCGCCTGCACCGGCATCACCACGCCCGATGTCACCATCATCATTGACCCCGGCGCATCGCTCGAGGGCGACAGCTTCCCCCTGCCCCAGGCCGAACAGGAGCACCTGCTCGGGGAAAGACTGGAAGCCTGCACCCGAGCCGCGGCCGGGGCCAAGGCCATCGTCATCTCCCACTACCACCTCGACCACTTCATCGAGAACCGGGACCCGGACCTCTACGGCGGCAAGGTCCTCTTCGTCAAGGACTGGGAAAACCTGCCCCCGAAACAGGCCAATCGTGCCGAGCAGTTCCTCCGCGCGATTGATGGCCTGCCTGAGGAAGTTATCCCCTGCGACGGCCGCGCCTTCCGCTTCGGCCGCACCACCGTCGAGTTCTCGGCCCCTGTCCCGCACGGGACAAGGGACGCCGAGCCGGGCGAGGTCGTGATGACCACGGTTCGTCGCGGCCGGGAGACCCTGCTCCTCACCTCCGACGTCTGCGGCCCGGTTGAAGAAGCGACCGTGGAGCTCATCCTCGAAGCCAAACCGCGCACCGTCATCCTCGACGGCTACCCCACCCACGTTCTCGGCCAGTACGAGGCCGACCTCGACCTTGTCCGCAGTATCATCAACGCCTGCCGCATCCTCCACGCCCGAACCCTCAAGACGATGGTCTTCGACCATCACCCCTGCCGCGACTACCGCTACCCGGCCCTCTGCCGGCTCATCTACGCCACCGCGAAGAAGCTCGGCAAGCGCTTCGGCACCGCGGCCGAACTGGCCGGCGAAACCAGCGCGGTTCTCCGCGGCTACCGCGACTACGGCCCGACCCGCTGGAAGAAATGGCGGCCCCTCGACCTCGACCAGGCCCGCCGCATTCTCGAACGCGCCATCGCCGAACGCAAGGCCGACCCGGCTCTCCTCACGGCCCTCGACCGCTGGGTGACGTGACCGAAATGGTCGGTTCGGGCTTGACAGCAACGTGCCGGGAAGGCACAATAGGGTATATGAAGAAATCGAGCGGCCTGGGACTGACGGGCCCGGCAATCAAGCAATTCACCCTTCGTAACCGTCAAGGACATTCGACTGGCGGCCGTACTGGAGCAAAAGATGGATCTCACACCTGCTGAACGAGAGTATCGTGCCATGCTCTCGGCCCGAATGAAGAAACAGTGGCAGGACCCCGAATTCCGGAAACTGATGTCCCGCGACCACCCGACCGGGCCCTTCAGCGAACGGCGTCGGAAGCAACTCTCCCGGCGGATGAAGAAGCTGTGGCAGGACCCGGTCTACCGGGCCAAGATCACAAGGCTATACCGAGAGACCAACCCCTCCATCTGGCACGAACCCGAGCTCGCCATCGCGGAGAAATGGGCCGAGCGGACCGTGCGCCACTCCATCAAGAACCCGAGGTGGAAGGTCATTGACGCCGCACGGCATATGATGCTCGAAATTGACGAGGCCGGCCTCCGGCCCCGTTCGGTCGGCTCCTGCGAGCGTGTGATAACCGAGAAACGCGCCAAGTACCTGCGCTAAACTCGCGTCCGCGGACGATAATCCGGACGACATACGGCCGGTCATCCGCCCGACTACCCGCTCGGTAATCCAGCCGGTCACTGCCTGCGTCACCGGCCCGGTTACGCTCCCGGCCATCGGCCCGGTCACTTGAAGAATGCGAGTGGGTGTGGGAGCGGTCTCCAGACCGCGATTGAAGTCCGTGCTCTCTTCCTCGGCGGGCTGGGCGGTCATTATACCTTCCTCTCCTTCCGCTCTGTGACTCTGTGGCATGCAGGAGCACAAGCTACGCTTCTCAAGACTCCGTCCGCTCCGCGTCCATCGGCGGTTGCTCCCTCCGGCCCGAGAAAGGGATCTCTCCACTCCGGTCGAGATGACGGAGAGCGCCGGTGTCCATCGGTGGTTACTTCCTCCGACCCAGGGCCCGCGCTATTCGGAAGCGGACCGGCCGAAGAGGTCCGCCGCGAGGAGCGGCGCGAGTTGGCCGCGCATCGCATCCAGCGCTTCGTCGAGCGAGCAGTCCACGACTTTGCGCCCGCTTTCGGCCAGCAGCCCGCCGGCGATGTCCGTCGGTTCGCCGAGTTTGACCCCGAGCCTGCCGCCGTGCCGGTCGGTGTCGGCCGGGGACAGGCGGACGACGACGCCGTCGCCGCCGTAGCGGCCGGCGAGCTCTTTGAGCAGGTTCGGGTAGTCGGGGTCGGCCGGCAGGAGTTCCCGCGCCCGCGCGAAGACCCGGTCAATGACCCGCCATTGCGCGGCCAGCACCGCCTTGCGCCGGTCGAGCCGGGCCCGGCTCCGGGCGCGTTCGAGGATGCGGGCGACTTCACGCTCACGCCGTTCTTTGAACTCGCTTTCGAGTCGGGTCTTCTCCGCTTCGCGCCGGGCCGCGATGCCGGCGAGTTCTTCGTCCCGGCCGGCTTCGACCGACCGGAGACGCTCCCGGCCATCGTACCGGATGCGCTCGAGCAGTTCGGTCGCGCCCATCCCGACTTATCCGAGCTTGATGCCCATCAGGGCGAATATCGTCACGAGCAATCCGAGCACCGCGTAGGTCTCGACCATCGCCGCGAAGATGACCGCCTTGGTGCCTTCGCCCGCCCTTCGGGCGACCAGTTCGATGCCCGAGGCGCAGGCCCGGCCCTGCCAGATGCCGGAAGCAAGCCCGGCAAAGCCGACCGGCAGGCAGGCCGCGAACATCTGCAGGCCCTGACCGAAGGTTATCGGGTTGACCTGCCCGAGCAGGCCGAGCTGCATTATCGCCAGGAACGCGCCCAGGAAGCCGTAGAAGCCCTGGGTGCCGGGCAGGGCGACGAGGATGAAGACGTTGCCGAACTTCTTGGGGTCTTCGGCGAGGACGCCGTTCGCGACCTGGGCCGCGGTGCCGATACCCACCGCCGAACCGATGCCCGCGGTTATCGCGGCGATGACCGCGCCCGCTATCGCCAGTGCCAGTCCAATCGGGTCAACCACTGATGTCCTCCTTTATTTCACCGTAACGTAACGATTCTCTTCGCGGAACGGCCGGAACGGCTCACCCCCGCCGGTGTAGAAACGGGGAAAGAACTCGACGTAGTTCAGGCGCAGGGTGTGCACGAAGGCGCCGAGCACGTTCACCGCCAGGTTGTAGGCGTGGCCGAGCACGAGCGCGACCAGCGCCAACACGATGCCGAGCACCGGGATGCCGGTCACCATCCAGGCCACGGTGTTGATGGCCATCGCAATGCCGCCGGTCACCATTCCCAGCGCCATTATCCTGATGTAGCTGAGCACGACCCCGACGTACGAGGTCATGCCGTAGAGCGCGTACCCGCCCCAGGCCAGCTTGCCCGCCACCCGGCGGCCCGCCGGCACCGAGAGAAAGAACACCGGCCCGACCAGCGCCGGCACGAACCAGGGCAGAAGCCCGCCAAGGTAGGCACCGAGCGCGGCCAAGCCGGCCCCGGCCAGCACCCACGGCACCGCCCCGCGTCCGCGGTCCCGGGCCAGCGCGTACAGGTACTGCGCGTAGAGCCCGCCGAAGGCGGCCAGCGCCGCCCACTTGACCGGCCGGAACGAGTCCGGCAGGCCGCCCAGCCGGGCCGCAAACGCAACCAGCGCCAGCCCGATGAGCGCGAACCACAGTACCTGGCCGGGCATTGTCACCCGCTCCCGCTGGCTGAAGGCGATGATGGCCGCGACCGAAGCCAGCACCGCCACGAGCAACAGGTTCGCGGTCCAGCCCGGTATCCGGCCGCCCAGGATCACCAGCGCGGCCAGCCCGTTCAGCCCGAGGAACCACGGTAACTGGCCGAACAGGGCACTGCCGACCCGGCGCCGGCGCAGTTCGTCCACGATCTCGAAAGACATCCCGAACATCAGGTGCGTATAGCCCATCCCGAGCGAGAGCAGGAAGAACGGCATCGGGTCTTCGAGCGGGTTGAACCACATCAGCCTGTCCCGGAACCCGAGCAGGGGCTGGAACCCGAGCTTGTCCGGCAGGTCGCCGAACCAGCCGCCGACCAACGCGCCGGCGACAATCGTGAACAGGCCGCCGATGAGCAACATCCCGAGCAGTTTGTTGCCCGCGCCCATCCGCTTCATCAGCAGGGCCGCGAGCACCACCAGCGCGATGCCGTAGCCTGCGTCGGTCAGGCAGAAACCGAAGAAGACGACGAAGAAGGGCGCGAGCCACGGGGTCGGGTCCGCCTCCTCCGGCCTGGGCATGCTGTAGAGGTCGAGCACCAGTTCGAAGGGCCGGAACAGCTTGCGGTTGATGAGCGACACCGGCGGTTCCTCGTCCGGCTCCGACGCCTGCCGCGCCAGCGCCGCGGCGCCGGTCTCCTCGACCAGCCGTTCGAGGTCGGCAAGCTCCCGCTCCCGCACCCAGCCCGAAAGCAGGACGACCGTCTCGGTCCGCTCCAGCCCGGCCGCGGTCTCGGCCCGGCCGCGGGCGTTGAGCACGCTGTCCGCCACCGCCTTCAGGCTCGGCAGTTCCCGGACCAGTTCCCCGAGCCGGGCCTCAATCTCGCCGCGCCGAGTCGCTATGGCCCTCCGCCCGTCCTCGATTGCGGCCAGCGCCTCGGCCGGCCTGCTCTCGACGTCGCGCAGGTCCACCGCCTCAAAGCCGGTGCCGCCGAGCAGTTGAGACACCTCCACCTGTTCCGCGCGCAGGCAGACGACCAGTGCCGCCAGCCCGGCCTCGCCCCGGCCGACCGGCTCGACCGCGCCGCACCTTTCGGCCAGCGCCGCACGCGCCTGCTCGAAACCGGCCTCCTCGGCGAACAGGCCGGTCAGGACCGCGACCGTATCCGCCTCCCGGAATCGCGCCGGCACCGCGTCAAGTGCGGCCCAGGGCGACAGGCGCCGTGCATCGGCGTCGAACCCGCGCTCGCGGTTGGTCAGCTCGTCCAGCTCCCGACCCAGCGCCCGGACCTCTTCCAGCCGCTCCTCGGGCCGGTAATGCCGCACCGTCGCGTCGAACTCGGACCGGGTCATCGCCACGCCCGAACCGCCCAGCACACCGGCCTTGCGGCCGGACCGGGCCTCGAGCAGTTCTATCGCTTCTTCCAGCCGGCCGAGTTCGCGTTCGGCGCCGCCGGCCGCCTTCGGCTCGACCTCGTCACTGCCGGTGATGTGGAACACAC
>DSBX01000131.1 GCA_011049385.1 Caldifarciminota bacterium
GCACTACATCCTCGACCACCTCACCGCGCTCCGGGCGCACGAAGAAACCTGGGCCATCATCGCCCCCCGCGCCGACGCGGAAACCGAACTCCCGGTAACCTACGCCGACGGCGAAACCCTGCGCACCGGCCGGGTGGACCGGCTCATCCTGACGCCGGACCAGGTCCGCATCTACGACTACAAGACCTTCCCGGTCCGGGCGAAAGAACTCGCCTCACTCGCGGCCGAATACCACGAAGGCCAGCTCCGCCACTACGCGGCGGCCCTTGCCCGCATCTACCCCGACCGCAAGACCCGCACCTTCCTCATCTTCACCGCGCTCCCCCGCGTCGTCGAAACCGGGGTTTGACCCGGCCTACCGCCGCGCGGGCCGGTCGGGCCAGCGGTCGGCGATGGCAATTGAGAACACGAAGAAGGCCAGGTCGGACAGCACCTCCGGGTCCAGTCCCCGCCCCTCCCACTTCTCCAGCCGCTCCTGGGCCGCGCCGCGCAGGAGGAGGCCCGTGAACTTCCGGTTCAGCTTCCAGAGCTCCCGCACGAAGCACAGGTAGTTCGACACCGAACTGCTCGGGACAACGTACCGACCCAGCACGCCCTTCGCCATTCCCTCAAACCTCGTCAACTGCCGGAACCGGGTCTCGGCGTTCATCCGCATCCGCTCGCGCTGCTCGTCCACCAGTTGCTTCGCCCAGTCGGACTTGAACTTCACATCCCAGCGACGCAACCGGCGCTCATACGACGCTCCCGACTCGCCGGCCCGGTCCATCACAGTACCTCGCCGCAGACCGCCCTGAGCGCGGCCATATCCGGTCACCGTCTCTCCTTCTGCCTCCACCGCCGTGCGAAGTATGGCGACAGCGTCGCCATCTTTCTCTCGATGATGCCCAGTATCTCCTCGACCTGCTCCAGGGTCAGGTCAACCCGCTGGGCGACCTTCTCCGGCTTCATGTCCTGTGCCAGCCCGAGCATCGCACAGCGCCGGACCACCGGCTCGCACGGCTCCAGCAGACTGGCCAACACCTTCATCCCCTGCTCGCGCTGGACCTCCTTCAGGGGGATCACAGCCGACACCCGATGCAGGTCGAGCCCGGTCAGGCCGCGCGCCGGTTTCGGTCGCGGCTTCCTCTGCTTCTCCTGTTTCTCCATTGTTCCCTCCGTTCGGACGGTTTCGCGCGGCCCGGCCGGCACCACGTCCAGGTGCGTCATCACCCACAGAGTCCGAGACCGGTCCTGCCCGCCCAGCCGCGCCACCAGGCTCGGCCGGTAGCCGCACGGCGCGGCCGGGTCCGGGGCCCGAAACTCGGTCACTTGAAGCCCCCAACCCGCGAGCATCGTGCGCGGGGTGCTCAACCTCTCGGGCGCGGAACATAACCCGATTCTGCCCGGAGAATCGGGATTGTGTCCCAAGCCCGCGCAACTCCTCGACGCCTCCGGCCGGAAGGTGATGGAACTTACGCCCGGCGACAATGACGTCCGCCACCTCGCGCCCGGAGTGTACTTCGTACGGACGAGGGGGTCGAGAGTTCGAGGGGTCGAGCCGGAAGGTCGTGATTCAGCGGTAGGCGGGCCGGATGGGTATGGATGGATTGACTTCAGCCGCCTCTTGTCTTACCATTTTCCAATGCTTATCAGGCTGAACGGAATGCCGGAACACAGGCTCCACATTCCACCGTCCCGGAGGGCCGCATAATGGCTCGCGAGTTCGACGTGGTCATCGAGAAGGACGAGGACGGTTACTTCATCGCGTCCGTACCTGCGCTACGCGGTTGCCATACCCAGGCTCGGTCGCTGGATGTCCTGATGTCCCGCGTGGCTGAAGCGATTGAGCTCTGCCTGGAAGTTGAGGAGCCGGTCGGGAACCGTTTTGTCGGTGTCCAACGGGTCTCCGTGTCGGTGTGAGCCAGCTTCCGGTGGTCTCAGGGTCGGTTCTGGTCAAGGCCCTGGGTCGGCTCGGTTTCACCGTTATCCGCATCCGGGGTAGCCATCGTTTTCTCCGCCATGCCGATGGCCGTTGCACGGTAATCCCGGTCCATCGCGGAGAGACAATCGGCCGCGGTCTGCTCGCCCGGATTCTCCGGGACTGCGATATCACGCCGGACGAACTTCGTCACAAGTTGTAGCCCGGCCGGGCAACACTGACCGGGCTCTAACTTCATCCGGGCAAGAGGTCGAGGGGTCGAGCCGGAAGGTCGTGATTCAGCGGTAGGCGAACAGCGGCGGCGGTCGCTTCCTGTTCCTTCACTGGACCACTTGACCACTTCCTCTCCGCTCTGTGTCTCTGCAGGCCGACGCACGACCGCGTCCGGTCCGACCGCGGTTTCCTACCCTCTTCCTTGACTGGCGTTCGGCCCGGTTTATGATTGGCCGTGAACGAAACGCGCGGCGCGCACTCCTGCGAACGCTGGATGCGCCAGGCCCTGGAGCTGGCCGGCCGGGGGGCCGGCCGGGTTTCGCCCAATCCGATGGTCGGTGCGGTGCTGGTCAAGTCCGGCCGCACGGTCGGGACCGGCTGGCATCGCCGCTTCGGCGGACCCCACGCCGAGATTGAGGCGCTCAAGTCCGCGGGCCGGGCCGCATCCGGCGCAACGCTGTACGTAACGATGGAGCCCTGCTGTACCTGTGGCAAGACCGGGGCCTGCACCGACGCCCTGCTCGCGGCCGGGGTCAGACGGGTGGTCGCCGCAACCCGGGACCCGAACCCGGCGGTCAACGGCCGGGGTCTGCGTTGCCTGCGCGCGGCCGGGGTCACGGTCGAAGTCGGACTCCTTGCCGCCGAGGCTCGCCGCCTGAACGAAGCCTATTTCTGCTTCCACCGCGAGCGCCGGCCGTTTTTCACCCTGCGCGTGGCCCTGACCCTGGACGGGATGATGGCCACCCGCGACGGCGAGTCGCAGTGGATTACCGGCCCGGCGGCCCGGCGCCGGACGATGGCGCTCCGCTGTGCGTCCGACGCGGTGCTGGTCGGGGTCGAGACCGTGCTCCGCGATGACCCCCGGCTCACCTGCCGGGGTGTGCGCCGGGTCCCGGTCCTCCAGGTCGTGCTCGACTCGCGGTTGCGCACCCCGCCAACCGCGCAGTTGTTCCGGGAACCGGGACCGGTGCTGGTCCTGACTTCGCAGGGTGACCGAACGCGGCGGACCCGGCTCGAACGCGCCGGTGCCGAGGTCGTGGGAATCCGCAAGGGCCGCAACGGCCTGCTCGACTGGCCCGAGATAGCGGCCGAACTGCATCGCCGCGAGATCCAGTCGGTGCTTATTGAGGGCGGGGCACGGGTCGCGGCCTCGGCGCTCGAAACCGGTATCGTCGTCAAGGTCATGGCGATGCACGCCCCGAAGCTGATGGGCCCGGGCCGGTGCGTGACCGCAGGGATGCGGCCGCGGCCCTTCGGCCGAGTACTCCGCCTCCGGCAGGTCCGCCACGAACTCCTCGGCCCGGACGTGCTGACCGAAGGCTATCTCCGGGAAAGGGCCTGATGTTCACCGGGCTGGTCGAAGAGGTCGGGCGGGTCCGCTCGGTCAGCCGGGCGGTGGACAACCGCCGGCTCGAGGTCGAGGCCGAGCTCGCGGCCGGGCTTGCGGTCGGCGACAGCCTCGCGGTCAACGGTTGTTGCCTGACCGTGACCGGGACCGGGCCGGGCCGGTGCCTGCTCGAAGCGACCGCGGCGACCGTCAAGACCACGACGCTCGACACGCTCCGGGCCGGCAGTCGCATCAACCTGGAACGCGCGCTCGCGGCCGGGGACCGGTTCGGCGGGCACTTCGTCCAGGGTCACGTTGACGAGGTCGCCCGGGTGCGCCGGGTCGAACGCCGGGCCGGGTACCACGAGGTCCATATCCGGTGCGGCAGGAGCAATCGTCACCTGCTCGTCTCCCGCGGCTCGGTCTGCCTCGACGGCGTCAGCCTGACCATCGCCGCGCTGAGCGGGGCCGACTTCTCGGTCAACGTCATCCCCCATACCCGGGAGAACACCGTCCTCAAGGATTACCGGGCCGGCACCGCGGTCAACGTCGAGTACGACCTGATGGTCAAGGCCGCGGCCCGCCGGCTCGAAACACAACGCGGAGAAGGAAACGGAATATGAAGCTCTCTCTCAACCACCAGCCCGCTCTCCCACCGCCATGCATCTGAAACTCATCCGCGACAACCCTGACGAGGTCCGGCGCGTCCTCGAACTGCGCCGCTGTCCGACCGGCATCGCAGACATCATCGCGTTCGACGCCGAGCGCCGCGTGCTCGCGCTCGAACGCGACCGCCTGCGCCACGAACAGAAGGGCATCTCGCAGGCGGTGGCCGAAGCCCGCCGCACCGGTGGTGACGCCGACGCGGTGACGGCCCGGGCCCGGGAGCTGTCCGAACAGGTCAAGACCGCGGACGCGGCCCTCGCCGGCGTCGAGGCCCGGCTGGCCGAACTGGTCAAGCCTCTGCCCAACGTCGTCCATCCCTCGGTGACCGCCGAGGAGGAGATTACCGCCGAGTGGGGCGAGCCGACCCGGTTCGACTTCCAGCCCCTCACCCACTGGGACCTGTGCGAAGCGCACGAACTCCTCAACCTCAAGGCCGGGGCCGAACTGGCCGGCTCGCGCTTCCCGGTGTTCACCGGCCGGGGGGCGCTCCTGCGCCGGGCCCTGCTCGAGTTCTTCGTCAGCACCCACGTCAACCGCAACGGCTATACCGAGATTGCGCCGCCGGTGCTCGCCAACCTGCCGACCCTCGAAGGCTCGGGCCAGCTCCCCCACCTCGAGACCGAGATGTACGCGGTGCGCGACGACGCGCTCTACCTGATCCCGACTTCGGAGACGATGCTCGCCAACCTGCACCGGGGCCGGACTCTGGAGGACGCGGAACTGCCCCGCAAGTACGTCGCCAACTCGCTCTGCTTCCGCCGCGAGGCCGGCTCCTACGGCCGGGACGTCCGCGGCATCACCCGGGTGCACCAGTTCGACAAGGTCGAGCTGGTCCGGTTCGTGCGGCCGGACGAGTCCTACGCCGCGCTTGAGGAAATGGTGGACGAAGCCTGCTTCCTGTTGCGCGAACTGGAAATACCGTACCGGGTGAAGCGGCTCGCGGCCTGGGATATCGCCTGGCAGTCGGCCAAGACCTACGACATTGAGGCCTGGGCCGGGGGCGAGGGCAAGTGGCTTGAGGTCTCCTCGGTCTCGAACTGCGAGGAGTTCCAGGCCCGTCGCTGCGGCACGCGCCGGCGCGGCCCGGACGGGGTCGGCTACCCGCACATTCTCAACGGCTCGGCCCTGGCCCTGCCCCGCACCTTCATCGCGCTGGTCGAGAACCGCCAGCAGGCCGACGGCTCGATCGTCATCCCGGAGAAGCTCCGCCCGTTCGCGGGCGGGCTGGAACGAATCAGCTAGCCCGGAAAGGCCGGGGCAGGAAGTCGCTGAGCCGGCCCCGCTCGGTCTTCAGTCCGTTGGACAGGACTACCCACGGGTTTCGGCCCAGTTCGGCAATCACCTGCAGGCAGGCCCCACAGGGCGGGGTCGGCGTCTCGGTGTCGCAGAATACCAGCACCGCCTCGATGCGGCGTCCCCCGGTGGCGACCATCCGGCCGACCGCGACCCGCTCGGCGCAGATGGTCAGGCCGTACGACGCATTCTCGACGTTGCACCCGGCGTGAACGCGTCCACGCTCGTCCAGCACCGCGGCCCCGACCCTGAAACGCGAGTAAGGCGCGTGCGCCCGGCCCGCCGCACGCCGGGCCGCGGCCAGGAGACGACGCTGTTGTTCCTGTGTCATGGGTGAACCTCCGTAATCAACTCGATGAAGCTCCGGCCGTGTTTCAGCGGCCGGACTCCGAGATGCGCGGCCGCGGTCCGGCCGAGGTCGGCAAAGGTCGGACGGGTGCCGAGGTCAACGCCGGGCCGGACACCGGGACCGACGCACAACAGCGGCACGTACTCACGCGAATGGTCGGTTGAGGCCGTGGTCGGGTCGTTGCCGTGGTCCGCGGTGAGAAACAGCAGGTCCCCGGGCCGGAGCCGCTCCAGCACCTCGGGCAGTCGGGCATCGAACGCCTCCAACCCCCGCGCGAACCCGGCCGGGTCGTTGCGGTGGCCCCAGTCCATATCGAACTGGACGAGGTTGACGAACACCAGCCCGGAATCGAGCCGCCCCAGCGCGGCCAGCGTCGCGTCAAGCGCGGCATCGTTGTCCACCGTGTGATGGCTCTCGGTGAAACCCTGCCCCGCGAATAGTTCATCAACCTTGCCGATGACAACGACCGGGTGACCTGCCTCACGGGCCCGGTCCAGCAGGGTCGGCCCGTGCGGCGGCAGGGAGAAGTCGCGCCGGCGCGGGGTCCGCCGGTACTCACCGTCCCGTCCGGTGAACGGCCGGGCGATGACCCGGCCGACCCGGGCCTCCCGGTCGAGCATCCGGCGGGCGACCGCGCAGATGCGGTACAACTCCTCGACCGGGATGACCTCCTCGTGCGCCGCAACCTGGAACACACTGTCGGCCGAGGTGTAGACTATCGGCCTCCCGGTGCGCAGGTGCTCATCCCCGAGCCGGGCGATGATGGCGGTACCGGACTCGGCAACGTTTCCCAGTGTCGTGCGGCCGATGGCCGCCTCGAACCGCCGGATGAACTCCGCCGGGAACCCGCCCGGGAAGCGGTCGAAGGGCCGGTCCGTAACCAGCCCGGCCAGCTCCCAGTGCCCGGTCGTCGAGTCCTTGCCGGCCGACGCCTCGGCCATCCGGCCGTGTCCGCCCGCCGGCCGGGAAGCCGGTGGCACGCCGAGAATGTCGGTGATATGCCCGAGCCCGAGCCGGCCGAGGTTCGGCAGTCTGAGCCCGCCGACCGCGCGGGCCAGGTTGCCGAGCGTGTTGGAGCCCGCGTCGCCGTAGGAGGCGGCGTCGGGCAGTTCCCCGCAACCGACGCCGTCGAGAACAAGGACAACCGCTCTGTGGCTGAGCATCAGGTGGATGCCGGGGACAGGATTTGAACCTGCATGCCGTGAAGCACTTGGCCCTCAACCAAGCGTGTCTGCCAATTCCACCACCCCGGCGGCAATTCGGCCGGCCGCCGGTCCGGCCGCACCTCGTTGACTCGTCCGGAATTATAGAATCGCGGACAGGCCTGTCAACCATCTGAACGGCCCGGGTACGGAGACGCAAGAGACTGCGGGCCGCCCGAGAGGGCGGCCCGCAGGATTGCGTGTCGAAACGCTAATTCAGGACTACCGACTTCGCCGCGACCGTACGACCTTCCACCGTCAACCGGTAGAAGTAGGTACCGTTCGCAACCAGCCGGCCGCCGTCATCGGTCCGGTCC
>DSBX01000333.1 GCA_011049385.1 Caldifarciminota bacterium
GCCCAACCTGATGGTGAACTACAGCGAAAACGATTCCGACAAGACCTACGGGGCCGGGGTTGAGCTCGCCGCCGAGGGCTTCGCGCTCTTCGCCGAAGTCCAGTCAATCCAGCCTGACCTGACCACGACCGGCATCTTCGACACCGACAGCGGGCATATCAGACTGACTCCGGGCGTTGCCTTCGGCACCGGTACCTCCGGCCTGACCTTCAAGGCCGGCTACACGTTTGCATGGGGTCCGACCGCGGTCAACGAACTCCTGCTCGGCCTGGTCATCGCCACGCCGTTCGGCAAGCGCGCGCCGGCCGAACTGGGCGTGATTGCCGGCCGGGTTGTGGACGAGCGCACCGGCACCGGTCTCGTTGCCGACGTCTCCTTCCCGGAGAACCCGCGCCTCGCCCCGCTCACGAGTTCGTCGGCCGGCGTCTTCACGAAAGACCAGGTACCGGCCGGTATCGTCGTCATTGAAGTCAGCGCCGAGGGCTACCAGAGCCAGGCGTTGCCGGTTGACGTGCCTGCCAACGCCACCGCCCAGTACGAGTTCAAACTCCGCCCGCTGGTCACCTATGGCGTCATCGCCGGCGTCGTCACCGATGCCGCCACCAACCGGCCGCTCGAAGCGACCATCGAGTTCCCGGGCAGTGACCTCGAACCGGTCCGGTCCGACCCTGCCAGCGGCGCGTTCCGCGTGGACAACATCCCGACCGGCGTCTACTCCGCGACCGCGTCGGCCGACGGCTACTTCAAGGGCTCGCTGACGGTCCAGGTCGAAGAAGGCCGGGTGGCCTCGCCCACCTTCGCGCTCCGCGTCCTCGCCGAGCGCTCGACCTTCACCGGCAAGGTTTCGGACAAGAAGACCGGCGAACCGCTGGCCGCCACGGTCAGCTTCCCGGATGCCGGCATCGAGGTGGTAAAGAGTGACGAAGCCACCGGCGTGTTCATGACCGAACTGCCGGTCGGCTCCTACGCGGTCAAGGTTTCGGCCGACGACTACCTCGACCAGACCGCCGCCATCGTCATCCAGAAGGACCGGCCGATGATCCGTGACTTCGAGCTCGTCCAGGAAGGGATGACGATCACCCTGCGCGGCATCTACTTCGACGTCAACAAGGCGACAATCAAGCCCGAGTCGCGTCCCGCGCTCGACGATGCGGCCAAGATCCTCAACGACAACCCGGCCATCCGGGTCGAAATCCAGGGCCATACCGACAGCGACGGCGCCGCCTCCTACAACCAGCAACTCTCGGAGCGCCGCGCCCAGTCGGTTGTCACCTTCCTCATCCAGAACTACGGTATCGACCGGAACCGACTCCTTGCCCGGGGCTACGGCGAAATGCAGCCGATTGCCACCAATGAAACCCCGGAAGGCAAGGCGCTCAACCGGCGCGTCGAGTTCGTCATCCTCGGCCAGTAACGACGACCGGCGGCCACGAAACCCGGGCGGGGGAGCGCAAGCTCCCCCGCCCTGCTGTCTGCCGTACTGCTATCAGGGTCTGTCCGGACAATACCCGAGCGCCCGGGCGATCGCCCGGATATGCCGTGCGTCGGTGCCGCAACAGCCGCCCAGCATCCTGAGACCAAACTCCTTGCGGAATTCGGCCATCTGGCGGCCGAACTCCACCGGGTCGCCGGCATCAGTCTCCTCCGCGCAGTCGAGAGCGGCGAGCGGTTTGCGCGAGGCGTTGGCCTGTAGTCCCAGCATCTGGAGGCGCGCCTCCTCCACGGCCCGCAACTGCGCGGCCGCGTTACGAAATGTCTCCGGGTGCACGCAGTTGACAAGGTAGCCAAGCGGCCACGGGCTGACTTCTGCGTCAATGCGCCGGATTGCCGCAGCGAGAACCGTGCCGTCCAGCACCGCACCGTCAGGCCGGAGCACGAAGCTGATGAGACAAGCCACGCCCGTCTCGGCCGCGGCGCGGGCGATGCCCAGCCCCTCGGACAGCGCGGGCAGGGTCGCGCCCATCACGAAGTCCACACCGGCGAACGCCAGCGCCTCGACCTGCGGCCGGTGATACTCCAGGGCGGCATCCGGCGGCAGGGCGGTTGCCGGCCGGTATGCATCGGCTCTCGGGCCGATGAGTCCGCCGACAGCCACCTGCGCGCCGTAGTTGCCGTAGTCGCTCCGGATTCCGTCCAGCATCTCATAGGCGACGCGGTTCACATCGAGCCCGACCCCGGCCCGCTCCGCGCGCTCCGCACTCGCCCGCCAGGTCGGGGTAAAGACCGCCATCGGCAGGTTCGCCGCCCGGCCCACGTCCAGGTACTCGCGGTAGATGCGCCCCATCTCCAGCCGACCGACGTCGGTGCAGGCCAGTGTCGCGTTCGCGACATAGGCATCGAGCTGGACCGCCAGGTTTCGCTTCAGCCGCTCGATGACCGCACCCTCGGTCAGCACGACCTCGTGCTCGTCGAGAAGCCGCCGCAGGTCAGCCATTGCCGCTACTCCACCGGCCGCAGACCGGTGAAGACCTCTCCCCCGCCCTCGGCCGGGCTCGCCGTTGCGTGCGGCACCGCCGCCGCGGCGAAGCCCTGTGCGGAAAGCAGGTCCAGCCAGGTCGCGCGCGGGAACAACCCCATCGCCAGCCGGTCCTGCACCACCCGGTACTCCTCGCCCTCGCGGAGGATGTAGGCCATCTCGACGCGGTACTCGGTGTCGGCCGGGTCCGGGTCGTGCGCCCATTCCAGGTAGCGCATCCCCCGCAGGCGCCGGTCGTGCCCGCCGTGCGCGGCATACGGAGCGAACGTCTCACGGGTGTGGTCCGGACAGAACAACGCCAAGCCGCCCGGCCGCAGGTGGTGCCACGCGGTCGCGAACACCCGGGCAAGCTCTTCCTCGGAAAGCATGTGGCTGACCGCGTCGTGGACGAACACCGCGTCGAACCGGCGCGGCAGTCGGACCTCCCGCATATCACCGTGGATATGCTCGCACTCCGGGTTCAGCAGCCGGCTCTGCTTCAGCATCGCCGGCGCCAGGTCAACCAGCACCATCTCGAAAGAGGCCTTCAGGTGCGTGGCGTTGTGCCCGCCGCCCGAGCCCAGCTCGAGCACCTCGCGCACCGGGATAGCCGCGCCGGTGAGCGTCCGACGATAGAACTCGGCCTCGGCTACATACTCCTCCGGGCTGGACAAAAGCGGCCACCACGAGGCGAGGTCGTCGTAGAGCCGGGGCAACGGACCCGACACCGCTACCCCAGCCGCCGGAGCAGGGGCTCGACCATGTCCACCGCCGCCGCCTCCATCTCTCTCGCCTCGGCGATGAACGGCAGTTTCTCCCCGGGCGCGAGCCGCTTGTCCCCGACCCGTGCCAGCACCCCGGCGAGGTTCCGATAGGCCCCGGCCAGCTCCTGCGCCGGTCCCGCGACCACGGGCAGCTTCGCGGCCAACTCCTCGAACCACGCCGCCGCCATCGCCCGACACTCGGCCCAGACCGTCGCATTCCACCAGTTCCCATGCGACCCGCCGTGCTCCTCGATCGCCGCCAGCCAGTTGTCATAAGCGCCGGCCCCGTGCCGGTAGCCCCTGATGCTGTATTTCCCCGGCTCGCGAAAGAGCTCGATTGCGGTACGCAGGGCATCGCGCACCAATACTCTCTCCTCCGCCCGTTCGCGCTTCGCGAAGGCGTAGAAGTTAACGTGGCACTCGTCGCCGAACTCGGCCCAGGTCCCGAAGGTCAACGTCTCGGGCGTGATATCCGGAGCGCAGTCCCACGGCCGGGTGACGAGGAACCTGTCCTCCTCGTAGCCGTGGATGAGCTGATTCTCCATGTTGGCGAGCGCGCAGGGCCGCCCCGCGTCGAGGGCATCGCGCATCGCCGCCTCGACCCGGTCCCGCTCGTCGCCGACCGGGTCCGGCCCGAAGAACCCGAGGTCCTCCATCTCGATGCCGAGATTGCCGACCAGCGGCAGGAACCAGTCGTGCTTCCACACGTAGGGCCCGCTCGGACAGAGCTCCTCGTGGACGTTGATGAAAAACGCGTGGCCGCTCCCGCCGTACGCGGCCGCGTCGCTCGCCTCGAACCCGTGATAACGCAGGACACCGATGATGACGCCCATCAGCGACGTCGAATTCGGCGGCTGTCTCAATCCTTCAAGCTGCATGTCCGTCTCCTCTCGACTTCGGTCCTTACGGCCACACCAGCATCGGGCGGAAACAGCCGATTGTCAAGCTTGACCTGCCGCAACAAGGAACGCCGGGGGCGCGAAGGCCCCCGGCGACAAAGGACTGCGCCGTCCGCTAATCCAGCACCGACAGCTTCGTCCGGCTCGCCTGTCCGGCGGCATTGAGCTCGACGAAGTAGGTCCCGGCCGGAACCCGCTCGCCCCGGCCGTCGGCAAGGTTCCAGGTGAGTTCCCGTTCGCCCGCGGCGACCTCGCCTGCGAACGGCTCGGCCACCAGCCGACCCGCGCTCGAGAAGACCCGGACCGACACCCGGGCCGGGTGCGGCAGGGCCAGCCGGACCGTGGCCGGTCCGCGTGCCGGGCTGGGCCGTACGCTTTCAATCCGGGCGACCGGCAGTTCCTGCTCCTCGACCCCGGTCTGGGGCAGGAGTGTCTCAATCCAGTTCCGGATGACACTCTCATTGAAGCCGACCGCCCCGTAGCGGACAATCATCGTCGTATCCACGACGTAGTTCAGCGGGATGCTGTTCCCGATCCGGTACGCATTCCAGACCGCGCCGGTGCCGTCACGCAGGAAGGGATAGCTGTACAGGCCGGCGTAGTACTTGACGATACTCATGTCCTGCCAGAGATTGATGGTTATCGGCACGAACCCCCGGGGACCGTACTCATCGTAGAGGGCTTGAAGTCGCGGCAACTCCGCGAGACAACTCCCTCAGGTCGACTGCCAGAAGTTGAGCAGGACTACCTTGCCGTACCAGTCGTACAGCTAGTGATTGACCCAGGCCGTATCGGGCAGGGAGAAATCGGGCGCTGGTTCGCCCGGCTGGGGCTGAGCCATTACGCCGCCTGCCAGCAGGATGAAGGCGGCGATGATGAACAGCTTCTTCATCGGAAATGACCTCCTATCTTTACTACGAAGTTACGCCTGCAACGATCATAGCCGCCTTCCGGCTACAGTCAACGGCAGGTTCCAGCCTCAGCGGGCGACGTGCTTGAGCGCGACCGCGCCGCCGACGAAGGCGCCGATGTAGAAACTGAACAGCCGCCAGAGCAGGACGAAGACGCCAAGCATGTAACGCGGGCAGAGCATCGCGTAGAGCGCGGCCGCGCCCGCCTCCGCCACCCCGCCCGCGCCCGGCGTCGGAATGTAGAGCAAGACCGCGACCAGCAGGTTGTTGATGCCGAGTACCCGCAGGACGTCCTGGCTGTGGAGCACCCCCAGCCCGCCGAGAATCGCCGCGGTCATCCCGAAGTAAGACAAGCCATAGGCCACCGTCAACAGCGCGGCGACGAGCAGGTACCAGATGTTGCGGCCCCGGAAGTAAAGCTTAAGTCCGTCCGCGAAGTGGCCGAACTCGCCCAGGCTGCGCACCAGCAGCCGGCGCACCCGGCCCGGCTTCTCCTTCGCCGCCAGCCGGTCCCGCCAGCACGCCACCACTTGCGGGAAGAACAGCGTCAGGATAACGAACACCGCCCCTCCGGCGATGATGATCGCGATGTAGGTCGCGAGCACCTTGAGCAGGACCGAGCTCACCCCGAGGTGAACCGCGATGAACGGCGCGGCCGCGAAGACCATCCCATAGAACAGGATGCCCCGGGCCAGGAGCATGGCCGAGGCCTTGCCCGGTGAGATGCCCCACTTGCTCATCGAGTAGAGCTGGAGCGGCAGGCCGCCGACCTGGAATGGCGTGATGGCGGCCATGAAATAGCCGACGAGGATGATCTCCGCGGAACGAACAATGCCGATGCGGTGCTCGCCCGCCCGGGAAAGCACCGCCAGCCGCGCGCCGTCAACGCCGGTCGCGACCAACCAGAGCAGGACGGTCAGCGCGAGCCAGTGCGGCTTCAGCCGGCCCAGGCCCTCGAGCGTCTCGCCGCTGACGGTGAAAGCGATGACCGCGGCCGCGGCCACCACGCCGATGATGACGAAGACACGGACCCCGCGCCGGATATTGCGGGCCCGGAGCCGCTCGCGGACCTCCTCCTCGGACGCGGGCCGGGCCTCAATCGGCGGCGGGAGCTGCGGGTCGGGCGTGCGTGCCTCGCGCTCGCCGGGCGGATCGGCCGATTGCGGTGCGGTCATAGACCGGTGATGTTAGGTATCGCGATGCTGGTGTCAAGTCCTGACCGGCTTGACTCGGCCGCGCCGATGTGTATCACATAACAGTGAGACCTTGCCTGCTGTCGCTTGTCATCCTGCTGGCCGCCGCCTGCGCGCCCCGCATCGAGCCGGTCGCGGTCGAGTTCCGGAACCTCGACCTCGAGAGCTTCGAGCGCGGCGAGCTCGAACTCGCCGTCTTCAACCCCAACCGGGTCGCGGTGGACGTCGAAGCCCTGAACTACCGACTCCTGCTCGGGACCGACACCGTCGCGCTTGGCGCGCGCGTCGAGCCGGTACGGGTGCCCGCGGGCGACTCCGTCCTGGCCTCGTTCCCGTTCGACATCCGCTTCAGCTTCGACCTCATCCTCAACCGCCTCACCGACTACCTCGACGACACGCTCCGGCTCGACATCAACGGCCGCTACTTGGTCCAGGGCGCGTTCGGTCCGAAACGCCGGCCCTTCCGCTACCGGCACCAGGTCCCGATTCGCCCCGAGGTCGAAAAACTGCTCAGGCCCTTCAAGCGGCTGTTCGGAGAAGACTGAGATGAAGGTCGCTGTCTTCGGCGCCGGGATGATGGCCCGGGCGGTGGTCCACGACCTGCTCCGCCAGGACGACGTCACCGAGGTCCGGGTCGCGGACCGGGACCGAAAGCGCCTCGCCGCGTTCCGGCGCACCGTTGCCGCACCAAACCTCCGCACCACGGTCGCCCGGGCCGAGGTCGGGCGCGAGGCGGAAAAGCTCATCTGCGGCTGTGACGTCGCAGTCTCCTGCGTTCCTTACTTTCTCAACGAGACCCTCACCCGAGCCGCCATCGCCTGCGGCGCGCACTTCTGCGACCTCGGCGGCAACAACGACATCGTCCACCGTCAGTTCGCGCTCGATGCCCGGGCGCGCCGGGCCGGGGTAACGGTCGTGCCCGACTGCGGGCTCGCGCCCGGCCTGGTCAGCATCATCGCCGCGGACGCGGTCGGCCGGCTCGATACCTGCGACGCAATCCGCCTCCGGGTCGGCGGCCTGCGCGGTCCTGCGCGACGGTCCGGCGC
>DSBX01000200.1 GCA_011049385.1 Caldifarciminota bacterium
CGGCCTCGGTGAAGACTGGTTCCTGCAACATATAGCCAGTCTACCCGGTAACGCTGTCCAAGCAGGCAGGTATGACATTTTCGCGTTGTAGTTAGCTATGACATTATCGCGTTGCATCCACAAGGGCGTCTCCCCTGCCTTGACTCGCCCGGACCGGGCAATATATTCACCGGATGAAGATTGCGATGATTGGCACGGGCTACGTGGGCCTCACCACCGGGGCCTGCTTCGCCAAGCTCGGCCACAACGTAACCTGTATCGACAACGATTCTGCCAAGATAGAGGTCCTCAACCACGGCGGCCTGCCGATCTACGAACCCGGCCTTGAGGGCATCATTCGGGAAGCGGTCGCGGCCGGCCGGCTCCGCTTCACAACCGACATCGGCGCGGCAGTGCGGGACTCCCAGGTAGCCTTCATCGCTGTCGGTACGCCCACCAGGGAATCGGGCGAGCCGGACCTGACCTGCGTCGAAGACGTCGCGCGCGACATCGCGGCGAACATGAACGACTATCAGGTCATCGTCGAGAAGTCGACCGTCCCGGTCCAGACTCACAAGTGGGTCCGAACGACCATCGAGCGCTACAACGACGCCGGCACCCCTTTCGATGTCGCCTCAAACCCCGAGTTCCTGCGCGAGGGGTCCGCGGTGCGCGACTTCCTCGAGCCGGACCGTATCGTCATCGGCATCGAGTCCGACCGCGCCCGGGCGGTGCTGGCCGAGGTTTACTCCCCCTTCAACGCACCGCTGGTCGTAACCGACATTGCCAGCGCCGAGCTCATCAAGCATGCATCGAACGCCTTCCTGGCGATGAAGATATCCTTTTCCAACGCCCTCTCGGTCATCTGCGAAGCAACCGGGGCCGATGTCCGCCGGGTGACAGAAGGCGTGGGTATGGACAAGCGCATCGGGCCGGACTTCCTGCAGGCCGGCATCGGCTACGGCGGCTTCTGCTTCCCCAAGGACCTGCGGGCTTTCATCCGCATTGCCGAAGAGATGGGCTACGACTTCCGGCTCCTGCGCGAGGTCGAGAACATCAACGCGGATATGAAACAGCGGTTCGTCGCCAAGATTCGGGGCGTGCTCTGGAACCTACGGGGCAAGAACATCGGCGTGCTCGGGCTCGCCTTCAAACCCGACACCGACGACATGCGCTTCGCCCCCTCGATCGAGATCATCGCCGAACTGGTTGCCCGCGGAGCCCGGGTGCGTGCCTACGACCCCCAGGCCATGAAACGCGCCCGGCAAGTCATCCCCGGTATCGAGTTCTGCGCACGGGCCGAAGACGTGGCCGAAGACGCCGACCTACTGGCGGTGCTCACCGAATGGCCGGAGTTCACCCGACTCGACCTCGCCGCGCTCAAGACACGCATGCGGGTGCCGATAATCTGCGACGGTCGGAACCTGTTCGAACGGGCGGCGGTCGAAGCGCTCGGCTTCACTTACATCGGGGTCGGCCGGTGAGGGCGCTCGTCGCCGGGGGTGCGGGCTTCATCGGCTCGCACCTCTGTGACCGCCTGCTCCGGGAGGGTTTTCGCGTCGTCTGTCTCGACAACCTCCTCACCGGTTCAAAAACGAACATCAGGCACCTGCTCAAGGTGCCCGCCTTCCGGTTCATCCCGGCCGACATCACCCTCAAACTGCCGGTGCGCGGCGGGTTCGACCTCATCTACAACCTCGCCTCGCCCGCCTCGCCGCGTGACTACCTCGCATTCCCGCTCGAGACGCTCAAGGTCGGTTCAGTCGGGACGATGAACCTGCTCGAGCTCGCCTGGCGCTCGAAGTCGGTCTTCGTCCAGGCCTCGACTTCGGAAGTCTACGGTGACCCAAAGGTCCACCCTCAGCCCGAAAGCTACTGGGGCAACGTCAACCCGATCGGGGTGCGGGCGGTCTACGACGAAGCCAAGCGGTTCTCCGAGGCACTGGCAACGAGCTATCACCGCACGCACGGTCTGCCCGTGCGCATTGCCCGGATATTCAACACCTACGGCCCACGCATGAAGGCGAACGACGGACGGGTCGTACCCAACCTCATCGCCCAGGCGCTCGCCGGCCGGCCGCTTTCGGTCTACGGCTCCGGTCGCCAGACCCGTAGCTTCTGCTACGTGTCCGATATGGTGGACGGGCTCTTCCGACTGGCAGGCTGCAGTTCGGCCGGGCCGGTCAATCTCGGCAATCCCCGCGAGTTCACGATCCTGCGCTTCGCCCGGCTCGTGCTCAAACTAACCGGTGCGAAGAGCCGGGTTGAACACCATCCCCTGCCCGAAGACGACCCGGTCCGCCGGCGACCGGACATTGCCCGTGCCCGGCACCTGCTCGGCTGGGAGCCACGCGTCCCGCTTGAAGAAGGCCTGAAGCTGACCATTGAATGGCTGTCGCGAAAGAAGACAACCCGCGCTCCACGCCGGTGGAAATGAAGAGCCACGGCATTCGAGTCGCGCTGGCCGGTGTCGGCCGCTGGGGCGCGAACTACCTTCACACGTTGACGGACGTTCCAGGCTGCAGCTTGGTCGGTATCGCCGAAACCGACCCGGCCCACGCCCGCGCGCTGAGCGACGGACACCCACAGCCTGTCTACGCTGACGTTGAAGAACTCATCGAGCGTACCGCACCGGACGCATTCATCATCGCCACGCCCGATTTCACCCATGCCGACCTCGCCCGTGCCGCGCTGGAGTCCGGCTGCGACGTGCTGGTCGAAAAGCCGATGGCGCTTGCGACCGCCGACGCCCTTGCCTTGGAAACGCTCGCCGCGAACAAGAACCGGGTGCTTGCCGTCGGCCAGACATCCCTCTACCACCCTGCCTTCCATAAAGCCCGGTCCGAACTGGCTCGGCGGGCAATCGGCCAGCCCCTGCGTGCCCGCAACATCCGTACCTCACGCGGCATCCCGGGCAGTGACCTGCTCTGGGACCTGGCCCCGCACTCGGTCGCGGTCGCGCTCTGTCTCTTCGGCGAGCCATCGAAAGCCGCCGCCAGCCGCGATGGTGACACGGCCTTGCTTCGGCTGAACTTCCCGGAGGTTGAATACGAAGCCCGGCTTGAATGGTCGCCCGGACCCACGAAGCGCCGGCTGACCATTGAAGGTACCGAAGGCACACTCCAGGTTGATGAAGCCTACCTGCCCCCGAACCGAACACCGCCACTGACCCTGCTCTGTCGCGACTTCATCTCAGCCTGCCGGACCCGGCGCCCGCCGCTTGCGGACGCCCGGCTCGGGGTCCAGGTCGTGGCCTGTATCGAGGCCGCCATCGCGGGCAGGGACCTCGCCCCCTGCCCCGCGGAGACCATGGCCTGTGCCCCCACATTCCCATGAGGCTCTCTGTCATCATCCCTGTCTACAACGAAGCCGACTCAATTGCCGAACTCATCGCCCGGGTCAAGACCGTGCCGGTCAAGAAGGAGATACTGGTCGTGGATGACCACTCCTCGGACCGCACTCTTGAAGTCCTGCGCTCGATTCCGGACATTCGCGTCTTCAGCCATGACCGCAACTGCGGCAAGGGTGCCAGCATCCGGACCGGGCTCGCCCGCGCAACCGGCGACATCGTCATCATCCAGGACGCGGACCTCGAATACGACCCGGCCGACTACCCGACCCTGCTCGCGCCTTTCGCCGACCCGGCGGTGGATGCGGTCTATGGCTCGCGCTTCCGGGGCGACGGCCGCTTCCTGCTCCACAGCCTGCTGGCCAACCGCTTTCTGACCATGCTCACCAACGCTCTTTTCGGAGGACGCGTCACCGACATGGAAACCTGCTACAAGGCTATCCGGCGTCCGCTGTTCCTGGGCCTCAAGCTCGCCTCCAGCCGGTTCGAGATCGAACCGGAAATCACCGCCAAGCTCCTGCGCCGCCGGGCCCGGATCATCGAAGTCCCGATTCGCTACCGCGCACGCACCGAGGGCAAGAAGATCGGTCCCAAGGACGGCATCCTCGCCTGCTGTCACCTGTTGAAATGGTACGCGAGCTAGACCCGGCACCCCCCCGGGCCGACCCGACGCCAGCCGTCGAGGTTGAGAACGTCTCCCGGCTCTACGGCGGGAACTGGCCGGCGCTGACCGACATCAGCTTCCGGGTCGAGCGCGGAGACTTCGTCTTCATCCTCGGTGCCACCGGTGCCGGCAAGACCACGCTCCTGCGCATGCTCTACGGCGCGGACCGGCCGGACACCGGCTCGGTCCGAGTGCTCGGCTGGGACGTGCCGACGCTCGCGGCCGGCCACCTGCCCGAACTCCGCAAGCGCATCGGCATCGTCTTCCAGGACTTCAAACTGCTTGCCGATCGCACCGTAGCCGGCAACCTCGAGTTCGTCCTCCGGGCCATCAACACCCGGCCCGACCTCATCCCCGGGCGGGTGAACGAGACGCTGACCCGGCTCGGCATCATCCACCGCCGCGATGCCTGGCCCGAAGAGCTGTCCGGCGGCGAACAGCAGAAGGTCTCGATTGCCCGCGCGTTCGTAAAAGAACCGGAACTCATCCTTGCCGACGAACCGACCGGCAACATTGACCCACGCGGCTCAACCGACATTCTCAATATCCTCAAGGACTACAACTACCGCGGCACGACGGTCGTGATGGCAACCCACAACTCGGACCTGGCGCTGTCCTCACGCCGGCGCTGTGTCACGCTCGACGCGGGCAGGGTGGTGCGCGATGAGGGTTAGCTGGCTACTATCCGACGTCCGACGCTCGGTCACGCGCAACCGGGCCGGCTTCCTGATGACAACCGCGGTACAGGTTGTCTGCCTGACCCTGCTCGGACTCTTCGCCCTCGCCTCGGTCGGCCTCGCCCGCTTCACCGCCGAGGCGCGTCGGCAGATCGAAATCCAGGCCTTCCTCGAACCCGGCGCCGACCCGGCCGCGGTCGAATCGCGCATCGGCCGGATCGCCGGCGTCGCCGCGACCCGCTACGTCTCAAGTGAAGAAGCGCTGGCCGACCTCCGGGCCGAACTGGGTGCCGACTCGACCGTGCTCGCTGTTCTCGAGGCCAACCCTCTGCCGGCCTCAATCCGGGTTACACTTGCGGCCGGGGCGGCCGGGCCGGAGGAGTTGGCCGATGTCGAACGCAAGCTCGCGCTGCTGCCGGGTGTCGCCGAAGTCTTCTCGGGTGCGGAGACCCTGGCGCGGCTGGGCCGGATTCTCCGCGTCCTGACCCTGACGACACTGGCCGTCATCCTGCTCTCGTCCCTTGCCGTCATCTTCATCGCCTTCAGCACCGTCGAATCCTCATTGCGCGCCCGAAGCCGGGAGATTGAGATAATGGAGCTGGTCGGCGCAACCCGCACCGCCGTCCGCCTCCCCTTCATCGTTGAAGGCGGGTTACAGGGACTGTTCTCCGGTCTGGCCGCCGCTCTGCTCGTCCTGCTCCTGCTCGCAATTGCCCGGGCCCTGCTCGTGCCCTTCCCGCTACCGGTCGGCCCGGTCGTCGCCGCCGGCGCTCTCCTCGGCCTCGCACTGGGACTCTCCGGCTCGGCCTTCGCGCTGGGACACCTCGACCAGTGAGCCTGCTCATCTGCCTCGCCTTGACCTGCGGCACGCTGACCGTGCGCCAGATTGACGCCCGGATTGCCGAACGCCAGGCCGAGCTCACCCGCACCCGGCGCGACCTCGAAGACCTCCGCCAGCGGCTCGGCGGGCTGACCCGGGCCGAATCAACCAGCCTCGGACGGCTCGAAACCCTGCGCGAACAGATGGCGGTGGCCCGACGCTTCGCGGCTCAACTCTCCGCCCAGATTGCCGAGCGCACCGAGGAAGTCGCGGCCGCAACCCGCGAGATCGAAGAAACCTCGGCCCGGCTCGACGTTCGCAAGGAAGAGCTCAGCCAACGACTGGTCACGCTCTACAAGCACGGCCGGCTTCTGCCGCTCCGTGCCGCGCTCGACGCCGGGTCGGCGACCGGTGCCTTCCGCCGGCTCTTCTACCTGCGCTGGCTGGCCCGAGCCGACCGCCGGCTGGTCCGGGAACTGGCCGAACTGCGGTCCGAACTGGCCGACCGCCGCGCCCGGCTCTACGCCGCCCGTGCCGAACTCGAACAGCTTCGCGAAGAACGCGTGCGCGAGGAACGCGAACTCCGCGTCAACGAAGAGAGCGAAGCCGCGCTCCTGCGCCGGTTCCGCTCCGAGCAGGCCGCCCAGCGCAAGATCGCCGGCGAACTCGCGGCCGCGGTCGAACGGCTGGAAGAGCTGATCCGCTCCCTGGAGAAGCAACGCGAAGCACTCAAAGCCCCGGAGGAAACCCACCACTTCGTCATCAACAAGGGCCGCCTGTCCTGGCCGATTCGCGGCGAAGTAATCGCCCGCTTCGGTACCCGTGTCCACCCCCGCTACCGAACCACGACCGCCAACAACGGCATTGACATCGCCACCCGCAACGGCAGTCCGGTCGCGGCGATCCACGACGGCCGGGTCGTCTACGCCGACCAGTTTCTCGGCTACGGCCGGCTCGTCATCCTCGACCACGACGGCGGGTTCTACACTCTCTACGGTAACCTCGATGAAATCGGCGTCACCGTCAACGCGCAGGTAGCGGCCGGTGCCGCGGTCGGCAAGACCCGCGACTACCTCCACTTCGAAATCCGGCGCGCCGGGCAGCCGGTGGACCCGCTCCAGTGGCTCGCGCCGTGAGCGTCCCCGCATTCGACCCGCTGTCCACCGGTCTCATCGACCGGGACAGAACCTGCACTTCGCTTACCGCCTTCCTGGCCGAAGGCAGACTACCCTCCCTGCTCTTCGCCGGCCCGGAGAGTTCGGGCAAGCGAACCCTTGCCCTGCGCCTCGCCCAGGCCGCCAACTGCGCCGAGACCACTCGCCCCTGCGGCACCTGCCGCTCCTGTCGCACCATCGCCGCGCTCGGTCATCCCGACGTCCGGGTGCTCTTCCCGGCGCGCAAGCGCCGCCGCAAGGACGACAACGACGACCCGGCAAGCGCAATCGCCCTGATGCTTGAACAGTCGCCGGACTACGCTCTCGACCGGACGGCCCCGCCGCTCGACCCCGGGCTGTCCATCCCGGTTGACGCCATCCGCTGGGTCCGGCGCGAGATGTCCCGACCGCCCTTCAGCGCCGCCCGCCGCTTCTTCATCATCCTCCACGCTGAGCGGATGACCACCGAAGCCGCCAACGCCTTTCTCAAGACGCTTGAGGAGCCCCAGCAGCAAAGCGCCCTGGTACTCACCACCAGCGCGCCGAGCATGCTGCCGGACACGATTCGCTCCCGCTGTCGGTTCATCCGGTTCCCAGCGGTGGCC
>DSBX01000349.1 GCA_011049385.1 Caldifarciminota bacterium
GGCCTCGGTGAAGACTGGTTCCTGCAACATATAGCCAGTCTACCCGGTAACGCTGTCCAAGCAGGCAGGTATGACATTTTCGCGTTGTAGTTAGCTATGACATTATCGCGTTGCATCCACACCGCCCGGTCAACAGGATTGACGTCCCGGCCGACGCGCCTACAATGGGCGGTGCGCAAACTCAACGTGCTGGCCCGGGATGTGGTCTTTGCGCTCCAGGGCCGGTCCCCGGGCACGGTCCACTACCTCGACCTTGAGACCGGCGACGTCATCCCGGTCTTCGGGTTCAACCGGGAACGCGTGCTGGCGGAAATCCGAGCCCGGCCGGAACGCTACCTGCGCCTTGCCCCGCGCACCAGCCGCCGGGACTACGAAGTGATGGCGCGCTTCGTCGAGACCGTTGATGAAGACGGCCTGCGCGAACGCCTGCGTGCCTCGATTTCAGGTGAGAACGCCTTCAGCCGGTTCCGGGCCGAACTCGAATCCTGTCCGTCGGAACGCGCCCGTTGGGAACGCTACCGGGCCGAAGCGGTTACCGCCGACCTCAAGGCAAAGCTCGGCGAGGCCGGCTTCGAACTCGGCCTCCGGTTCTGATGAGCACGTCTCCCCGCGTTTCGCCGGGCATGTTGACAGGTATGATGCCCTGTCTATAATCTCGAAGATGCATATTCGCGTCTGGCTGGTTGCGTCGGTCCGCTTGGGAGCTGTCGTCGCGGCCGATGAGGAGAGTTGACGAATGCCGGAAACACCCGAACACGAAGAGCAACAAGAATCCGGTACCGCCCTGGAACAACGGTACGGCGTTCCCTTTGTCGAACTGTCCAGCTTCAAGATTGACTCCGAAGTCCTGCAGATGTTCCCGGAACGGTTCCTGCGGGACCACAACCTGATACCCCTGTTCCGCTCCGGCAACACCGTCGCGGTCGCGATGGCCGACCCGGGCGACATCGTCACCATTGACGAGGTCCGCCGGATGACCGGCATGGAAGTCGAACCGATGGTCTGCCGCAAACTCGAGATTGACGGCACGCTGAACCAGTACTACACCTCAACCGAGACGCCGGACCTGCCCGACGAAGAGGAAGTCCTCAGCCTCGACGACCTGCCCGACGAAGAGGACACCCGGAGCGAGCAGGGTAGCGAACCGCGCAAGCTCGAAGAGCTCGCCTCCGAGGCGCCGGTCGTCCGCTGGGTCAACCAGATGATCATCCGCGCGGTGCGTGAGCGCGCCTCCGACATCCACATCGAGCCGACCCGGGAAGGGCTGTCGGTCCGTTTCCGGATTGACGGCATCCTGCACCAGATCATCTCGCCCAAGAAAGCGATGCAGCTCGCGGTCGTTTCCCGCATCAAGATCATGTCCCGGATGAACATCGCCGAGAAGCGCGTCCCCCAGGACGGACGCTACGGCGCGATTGTCGACGGCCGCGAGGTTGACTTCCGCGTCTCCACCTTCCCCTCGACCTACGGCGAAACGGTGGTCATGCGTATCCTCGACCGCCTGCGCCTGCTCTCGCTCGACGAACTCGGACTCATCAAGGAACGGCTTAAGATGATGCGCGACATGATCGCGATGCCGCACGGCGTCATCCTCGTCACCGGCCCCACCGGCACCGGCAAGAGCACGACCGTCTACGCCATCCTCGGTGAGATTCGCAGCAGCAGCATGAAGATCATCACCATCGAGGACCCGGTCGAGTACGACATCGACAAGATCACCCAGTCGCAAGTCAATGAACTCGCCGGCTACACCTACCTGATCGGGCTCAAGCACATTCTCCGCCAGGACCCGGACGCCATCATGATCGGTGAGATCCGCGACGCCGAGACCGCCGGCGTCGCCATCCGCGCCGCGCTGACCGGCCAGCTCGTGTTCTCGACGATCCACACCAACGACGCCCCGGGTACCATTACCCGTCTCATCGACATGGGCATCGAGCCGTTCCTCGTCGCGTCGGCAACCGAAGGCGTCGTTGCCCAACGGCTGGTCCGCAAGATCTGTACGAAGTGCAAAGAAGAATACGAGCCCCCGGCCAGCCTGCTCGAGGAAATCGAATTGCCCGCCGGGACAATGTTCTACCGTGGCCGCGGTTGCGACCGCTGCCACAACACCGGCTTTCACGGCCGGCTGGGTATCTTCGAAGTTCTGAAGATGAACGACCGCATCCGCGAGCTTGTCGTCACCCGCCCGCCTACCAGCGCCATCCGCGCGCTGGCCCAGGAGTACGGGATGAAGTCGCTCTGGCGTGACGGCATCGACAAGGTGCTGGACGGCATCACGACGATTGACGAAGTGATGACCGAGGCTGAGAAGCTAGACTAACCGAAGAACAGCGGAGGAAGCTATGCCTCTGTTTCGCTACCGGGTACGTGACAAGGAAGGCCAGGTTGTATCGGGCACGCTCGAGGGCACGGACATCAACACCGTCGTCGAGAAGCTGGATACACTCGGCTACGTTCCGATTACCATCAAGGAAGACAAGGCCGGCGGCGCCGGTGACATCAACATTGACCTTTCGAAGTACTTCGAGCGCGTCAAGCCGGTCGACCTCATCAACTTCACCCGCCAGTTCGTTACCCTGCACCGCGCCGGCCTGCCGATGCTCTCGGCGATCGGCGCACTCCAGGCCCAGACCCGCTCGAAGCCTCTCTCCCGCGCCCTCGACGCCATCCGCAAGGACCTGATGGGGGGCGCGGCGCTGTCCGCGGCGCTCTCGAAGTTCCCCCGCGTCTTCAACGACCTCTACGTCAACTCGATCTGGGCCGGTGAGACAGGCGGCGTGCTCGACGAAATCCTCGAGCGACTGGTGATGTTGCTCGAACACGAACGCAAACTCCGCAGTGACGTCAGCTCGGCGATGCGCTACCCGATCATCCTGATGGTCGGCTTCGTCATCGTCATCATCGTGCTGACCGCCTTCGTCCTGCCCACCTTCACCGAACTGCTCGCCAGTACTGGCGGCACGATGCCGCTTCCGACCAGGATCCTGATGATGGTCACCGACTTCATGTCCGCCTACTGGTATGTCCTGTTCCTGCTTGCGGCGGGCGCCGGCGTGCTGTTCTACCTCTTCGTGAGAACGACGGCGGGCCGTCTCTGGTGGGACCGCTTGAAGATCCGCATCCCGATCTTCGGGCCGATTCTCTACAAGATGGCACTGTCCCGCTTCGCCCGCATGTTCGAAACCCTCGACCGCACCGGCCTGCCGATCCTGCGCAGTCTCAGCCTCGTGTCGAAGACCGTCGGCAATGCCTACATCGGCTCGACGGTCGAGAAGATCGCCGAGAGCGTCCGCCGGGGGCGCGGGCTGTCCGCGCCGATGCGCGAAGTCGGCGTCTTCCCGCCCATGGTCGTCCAGATGGTCGCGACCGGCGAGGAATCGGGCGCCCTCGACGATATGCTCAAGCAGGTATCCGACTACTACGACAGCGAAGTCGAGTACGCGGTCAAGAACCTGACCGGTATGATCGAACCGGTCATGATCCTGCTGATGGGCGTGATGGCGGTCTTCCTGATCATCGCCATCATCATGCCCTATATGGAGATCCTGACCAGCTTCGGTGCCGGCGGAGGTTACGGAACGAACTAGAAAGACCGGATGCTTTCGGCGGCCGCCGCGTCGAGCCTCTCGATGACGGCGGCCGTCAGTCCCACGACCGAATCGTAGTCCTCCTCGGCGACTATCCCGGTGTGAGAATGAATGTAGCGCGTCGGCCAACCGACCGCCAGTGACGGCACGCCGCCGCCGGTCAGATGAATGGCGCCGGTATCATAACCCCCGCGCACGGTCGTCAGGTGGAAACGCGCTTTCGCCGATTCCGCTGCACCGATGGCGAAGTCGCGCAACCGCGTGTTCGGAATCATGCTCATGTCATGCACCAGGATGGCGGCGCCGTTGCCCAGCCGTTCCTCGACATCCTTGCGGGAGCGGTCCGGGTACTCGCCGCACAGCGACACGTCCAGCGCCAGCGCGACGTCCGGCTTGACGACCTCGGCCGCGGTCCGTGCGCCGCGAAGACCGACCTCCTCCTGGGCACTGCCGACGAGAAACAGCGTACCCGGGAACCGGCCCTTGCCCAGGCGCCGGGCCAACTCGACCAGCATCCCGCAACCACCCCGGTCATCCCAGGCCTTGGCCATCAGCAGACCGCCCGCCATCTCGGAAAAGGGACACACCGGCACGACCGGGTCGCCGCGCCGCAGACCGGTCTCCTTGACGAGGTCCAGCCCGTCGCGGCACCCGAAATCCATAAACATCGTGTTGATGTCCGGCAGCTTCTTCCGCTCCTCGTCGGTGAGCTCATGGGGCGGCTTCGATCCGATGACACCGGTGAAATCGCCCTTGCGCGTCCGGAGCACCACGCGCTGGCCCAGGAGCACCTGCGGCCACCAGCCGCCGATCGGCAGGAAGCGGACGTAGCCGTCCCCGGTCACCGCCTTCACCAGGAACCCGACCTCGTCCATGTGCGCGGATATCATCACTCGGGGCCGTTCCGACCTGCCCGCGACGCGGCAGATGACACTGCCGAGCCCGTCCCGCGTCACCTCGCCGACCCGGCTCAGTTCACGGACGAGAATGGCCGCCGGCTCAGTCTCGTAGCCGGACGGTCCAAACGCTTCGGTCAGTTCCTTAAGAAGCTGGCGGTCTGCCACATGGCCTCCCTTCGAATCCGGTTACACGTCCAGGTTGTCCACCGCGTGCGCGTTCTCCTGGATGAACTTGCGCCGGGTCTCGACGTCCTCGCCCATCAGCGTCCGGAACACGCGTTCGGCCTCGGTCGCATCCTCCATCGTCACCTGCTTGAGCGTCCGGCGCTCCGGGTTCATCGTCGTCTCCCAAAGCTGCTCCGGGTTCATCTCGCCCAGGCCCTTGTAGCGCTGGAGGTCCATCTTCGCCGACTTGTTCCTACGGCCCAGGTCGGCAAGCGCTTCCTCGGAGTAAACGTAATGCTCCTCGCGACCGATCTTGGCCCGGTACAGCGGCGGCTGGGCGATGTAGACGTAGCCCGCGTCAATCAGCGGCTGCATGAACCGGTAGAAGAAGGTGAGCAGGAGGGTCCGAATATGCGAACCGTCCACGTCGGCGTCGGTCATGATGACGATCTTGTGATACCGGGCCCGCCCCGGGTCGAAGTCATCCTCGCTGACGCCGGTGCCGATTGCCGAGATGATCGTCCTGATTTCGTTGTTCGACAGCACCCGGTTCAGACCCGACTTCTCGACGTTGAGAATCTTCCCCCGCAGAGGCAGGATCGCCTGGAAGCGCCGGTCCCGGCCCTGCTTGGCCGAACCGCCGGCCGAGTCACCCTCGACGATGTATATCTCGCTCTCGGTCGGGTCGGTGCTGGCACAGTCGGCAAGCTTGCCGGGCAGGGTGTCGGACTCCAGGAGCGAGCGGCGCCGGGTCAACTCGCGGGCCTTGCGGGCCGCTAAACGCGCCTTGGCCGCGGCCACGACCTTGGCGATGATTCGGTTCGCGACCCGGGGATTCTCCTCGAGATAGGCCGAGAGCTTCTCATAGACGACCGACTCGACGATGCCCTTCGCCTCGCCGTTCCCCAGCTTGGTCTTGGTCTGGCCTTCAAACTGCGGGTCGCCGATCTTCACCGACACCACCGCGGTCAGCCCCTCGCGCACGTCCTCGCCGCTGATCTCGACGCCATCCTTGACCGCCTGGTTCCGGCGGGCATAGTCCACGACCGAGCGGGTGAGCGCCGACTTGAAGCCGGACAGGTGCGTGCCGCCCTCGTGGGTGTTGATGGTATTGGCGAAGGAGAAAATGCTCTCGCTGAAACCGTCGTTGTACTGGAACGCGACGCCAACATCCAGGTTGCTGCGCTCCTCCTCGATGACAATCGGCTTGTGCAGGCGGTTGCGACCGGTATCGAGGTAGCCGACGAAATCGGCCAGCCCGTTCGGGAACTGGTAGTTCTCCTCGTGGCCGGTCCGCTCGTCAACAACACGGATGCGCAGCGCCTTGTTGAGGTAGGCGAGCTCGCGCATCCGGTTGGAGAGAATCTCGAAATTGAACTGGACGCTCTTGAAAATCTGCGGGTCGGGACGGAAGGTGACCTTGGTACCGGTCGTCTTGGCCTTGCCCACGACCTTCATCGGGACCTTGACCTCGCCCCGCTCGAACTCGATTCGGTAGACCTTGCCGCCCCGCCGTACTTCCGCGACCAGGCTCTCCGACAGCGCGTTGACGACCGAAACCCCGACGCCGTGCAGGCCGCCGGAAATCCGGTAGACTTTGTGGCCGAACTTGGCGCCGCTGTGCAGGACGGTCAGCACGACCTCAAGCGCCGGCCGCTTCTCGACCGGGTGCATATCAACCGGGATACCGCGACCGTTGTCCTCGACCGATACCCTGTCGTCGGAATGCACCGTCACGACAACCTTGTCACAGTGACCGGCCAGCGCCTCGTCAATGGCGTTGTCAACCACTTCGTAAACGAGATGATGGACGCCCCGGACGCCGACGTCGCCGATGTACATCGCCGGCCGCAGGCGGACCGCTTCCAGACCCCTGAGAACGTCTATCTGTGCGGCATTGTAGGCTTCACCCATAGGCGCTGATGATAGTCGAGCCGGGACTGAAATCAAGCGCCGCGGCCGTGCACGAATCGGATGTCACGCACGACCCCGGACCGGAAGCGCGGGGCGATGGCCCGCAGGATGTCGCTCTTGACGAACCGCAGTTGCGTCATCCAGGTCGGGCTGTCAACGGCTACGACCAGCACTCCCCGCTCCAGCGCCACCGCCCGGGTGTGGCCGGCGATGCGCTTGTCCACCAGCCCGGGCCAGGCGTCGAGCAGTCTCTGCTCCTCGAGGTCCCGGTCCAGCCCGAGCCGGCTCAGGACGCCGGGGATCGTCCGGTCCAGCCGCCTAAACCTGCCGCGCTTTGCCATCTTCGATGTGGAAGACACGGCCCTGCACCGGGAACGGCCGAGCCGCGACGTACAGCACCTGGCCCAGCGTGCCGGCCCGCTCGAACAGCGCCCCGGTGCGCTTCGCGTCTAGCTCCGAGGCGATCTCGTCCATCAGGAACACCACCGGCCCGCCGGTGCGCTCGCGCAGGTACTCCGCCTCGGCCAGGCGCAACGCGGTCGCCGCCGCCCTCTGTTCGCCAACCGAGCCGAAGCGGCGCAGGTCCGGCCCCTGCTCATCCCGAAACCGGAC
>DSBX01000108.1 GCA_011049385.1 Caldifarciminota bacterium
ACATCTCGACCTCGGCCGCGGCTGGCGACCGGTTGCGCTCTTCTCGGTCGGCTACCCGGCCGAAGGCTGGGAGCCCCGCCCCCCGAAACGGAAACGATTCGAGAACATCGTCGGCTGGAACCGCCCGCCCGATGGCCCCTGAATCCGGCCCGGCTGAGACCCTCGCACGCCACTGGCGTCCGGAGGGCAACGCGGTGCGCTGTCTGCTCTGCCCGCACGAATGCCTCATCGCGCCCGGCCGCCGGGGACGTTGCCTGGGCCGGGTCAACCGGGACAACCGGCTCATCGCCGCCAGCTACGGCCAACTGGTGTCGGTCGCGGTGGACCCGGTCGAGAAGAAGCCTCTCTACCACTTCCATCCCGGCGAGAACATCCTCTCGGTCGCGACCTACGGCTGTAACCTCAACTGCCCCTTCTGCCAGAATGAGGAACTCGCCCGGCACGAACTACCCGGGCGCTTCACCCCGCCGGTCGCGCTCGTCGAACTGGCCCGCCGCTCGGGAGCCTTCGGCGTCGCCTTCACCTACTCGGAACCGCTGGTCTGGTTCGAGTACCTGATGGACTCGTGCCCCGCGCTCCGCGCCGCCGGGTTCAAGACGGTGCTGGTAACCAACGGCATGATCAACCCCGGACCGCTCGAAGAGCTTCTCCCCCACGTTGACGCGATGAACATAGACCTCAAGTCCGCGCGTCCCGAGTTCTACCGCGACTACGTCGGCGGCTCGCTTTCCGCGGTCCAGCACACCATCAGGACCGCCCGAAAGCGCTGTCACGTTGAACTCACCAATCTCGTTATCCCCGGGCGCAACGACAGCGACGCCGACATCGGGGCACTGGTCGAATTCGTCGCCGGGCTCGGCCGCGACACCGTCCTGCATCTCTCCCGCTACTTCCCGCACAACAGGACCGAAGAACCGGCCACGCCCCGGTCAACCCTGGTGCGCGCCGCGGCCATCGCCCGGCGGAAACTGGATTCCGTCCATCTCGGCAACGTCTAGGGCGCTCTCCCGGGACACGGTGACCATCGCGCCGCCGATGCCTGTCCCGAGCCCCGCGCCGGGATGCCCGGTCCGGCCGGCCGACGAGCGCTTGCGCAGTCCGGTTCGACCGACTATACTTCGGCCGAGATGAAATCCCGGGCACCACGCACCGGCGGCCGCTCCATCGGCCTGCTCGTCCTCGCGGTCATCGTTTCCGGTATCCTCGGAAGCGTCGTCTCTTTCTTCGTGGCCGGCGCCTTCCCGGCCGGGCCGGTGAGAGACTTCTTCTTCCTCTCGCGTGACATCGGCATACCGACGTTCACCGTCAACCTCGGCTTCGTCGTTTTCACGCTGGGCCTGACGTTCTCCGTCGCCACCTTCACCGTCATCTTCATCGCCCTCGCGGTCTACCTCTGGTACAAGCTCTAGCCTTGGCCAACAAGAGTGGCGGCGGCCCACCCGGGGCCGCCGCCACTGTCTTTCCTGAACCGGTCAGCGCTGGATGACCAGCTTGCGGGTCATCACCTCCGGACCGCTCTCGGCAACAAGCAGGTAGACCCCCGCCGGCACGACCCGGCGCGCCTCGTCGCGGCCGTCCCACCTGAAGGAATGGCGACCCGGTTCGAGCACCGCGTCCGCCAGGCGCCGCACCAACCGTCCTCCGGCATCATAGACCGCAATGCGGGTCTGCTCGCGCAGAACCCCGGTGAGCTGCACGACCAGGTGACGGCTCATCGGGTTCGGCCCGGCAACCAACTGGGGCTCTAAGGACTCGTGAGTCCGGGTCATCACGCCGGAACGAACCGGACGTCCGGCCAGCACCGCGCCGACCGCGGTGTCGCCCGAGGGGCCATACTCCCAGAACTCGAAGCCGTGCGAACCCTTGAGGCAGAACACCGTCGAATCGGCTCCGACCAGTGCCGAACCGCGCTTGGGACGCCGACGCCGGCCCTCCAGCGCGAACGGGATGTCGGTAAGCTGGACCCAGGAATCCTGGTCCATCCTGAACTTCCAGAACTCCTGGCGGTTACCGCCCTTGAGCAGGTAGAGCGCGCCATCAAGGTAGCCCATCGAACCGCCACCCTTGACCTTCCGGCGGCGACCGGACCGGTCGCGGCTGAGGTTCGTGCTGTCGAGTTCGTGGGTGGTCAGCGTGAACGGGTTGAGGCTGTATGCCTCGACCGTGTTCGACCCCTTGACCACGAAGAGCGCGGTATCGGCAAAGACCATCCCCGTTCCCATCCGACAGCGCCGCGCCCGCGGACCCCAGGGCACGTCGAAGCGCCGGCCCTCGTCGTCATAGAGCACGTCCCAGAGCCCGCTGGAGATGTCGTAGCGCAAGAGCAGGTTGGTGTTGTTGCCGACGAGGCAGAAAACCGCTCCTGCCGGACCGAGGTTGGGAACGAGGGTGAGCGCCGCCCCGCGCCTGGGTTCACGGTAGCCCCAGGTGTTCACGACCGCACTCGAACAGGTTGTCCAGGTGGCGGTTGCTATGTCGTAGCTGTAGAAATCGGGAACACCGCCGGCCTTGAGCACCCAGAGCGTACCGGAGGCGCCGTGAACGCTATCGTAGACGAGGGCGTTGCCGTAGCGGGGCCTGCGGCCGGACGGTGCCAGCGGCACCGAGTCAACCACGTCCCATTCGCCGGTCGCCAGGTCAAACGTCCACAACTCCTCATCGTTTGCGCCCTTGAGGGCATATATGCTGTTGAGGGGCCGGGCGTAGGTCATCGCCGCACCGCGAACCTTGCGCCGACGGGAACCGACCGGAATGTCCGGGCGCTGAATCCAGGGCGAGACGATCACGGTTGCGGTGGCAACGTCGTTGGACGGGTCCTCATCCCCGTTCATCCACGTCGAGCAGGTCGCAGTGTAGGTACCGACTTCGGCATCCCACTCGCGGAACGCAACCAGCGTGTCGGCGCCGGGCATCAGGCCGAGCACGACCACCGTGTCCACGTACGGGCCGGGCCTGAACTTCATCGTGACAACGATGCTGTCAACGACACTGCCGTAGTTCTGAATCCTCGCCACCGGCTTGTACGCCCGCGGGAACACGTAGCCGACCGGCTCGACGACCTCGATGGCCGCGACATCGCGCCGGACCGGGTTGAGACGGATGGCGGTGCCGGAACGCACCCGGTTCTCGAGGTCGTTGACCCCGGCCGACATCGGCGGACGGGCGTAGAGATAGGTCAGCCCGTCATCGCCGAGTTCGTTCTCGAGCCCGATTGCCGCGTTCCGCGCGTTGTCGTACTGCAGGTCACCGGTGGTCACGTCGAGGTACTGGTAGACAATCTGCCCGCTCTCGTGCAGAATCGCCTGGAAGGTTATCAGGTCGGTGGTATCGGTGCCCACCCGGTTCACGTTCTCCCAGATGATAACCAGCCGACGGTTCGGCGCGGTCCCCAGCCAGCGTGCCCAGACCTTGCCGCCGCCGTGACCCGGCCCGCAGGCGAGATTGTCCCACCAGGGCGCGACGACCCGGTTCGGAGCGCCCGGGTCGGGCATCTCACGCGGCAGGGAGTCGTTCCGGCCCGGGTCCGGACCGACCGCGAGCCAGCCGTTGGTCGTGACATAGACGCTGGTGTAACTGGTGTCGTAGAACGGGAACTCGAAGAGCATCGGCACGTAGATGCGGAACTCGTCGCCACCGGCAATGACGAGCGACGAGCTGTCCGGGTGAGGGTTGACCCAGTCGAAAACCGGGCCGAAGGCGGTGTCGGAGTCGGTCCAGGCGTAGGCGCCGCTGCCGCTCATCCCGGTGTGCGCGCCCTTGCGCACCGCGAAATCGAACGTCTTGCCGTTGTTCAGGAAGTTCTCATCGCCGAGCATCATCGCCGCCACCATCACGGTGTACGGCCCGGACGACTGCGGCACCCACGGGGAAAACCGGACCAGCGTGTCCTCGCCCGGCACCAGGGACGCCAGGGGAACGAGTTCATCGAAAACGATGAACCCGTCATCATCCTGGATGTTGCAGCGAACCTCGGTGTTGGTGGCTGAGGGCAATGCCCCGTGATTCTCGACCCGGGCCGCGACCGCAATCGGCGCGTCGTGGGGCCGTTGCACGAACTCATACCACGGGTCCTCGATGTGGGTGAGACGGAGGTCAAAGCCAAGGGGCGGGATGACCTCGCGGTTGGTCACGACCCGGATCATGTAGTCGCCGTCGCCGGTATCGGGCGCGAACGCCCCGGCATGGTACTGCCAGTAGGACGCGCCCGAAGACCGGGCGTTGTCGTAACCCAGCCCCGGGCACTCGGGCGGCTCGCCCACCTGCAGGTAGAAGACGTAGAACGCCTCGCCGGGCGGAATGCGTATCTCGTTGCCGCTGTCGGCCATCGGCACCGAGTTCCAACCGTTCGTCGCCGTCAAGACCGGAGAGCGATGAAGGAACTCACCCGGCTGACCATCCCGCTCGTTGACGACCGCAAGCTGGTAACGGTCGTGGTCGGGATTCCCGGTCGCACGCAGGTAGACCTTGAGCGACTCGATCTGCACCGGCGGAAAGGCCGGCTCGAACCTTGCTCCCCAGCCATAGTGCCCGACCGGCCAGGCATCATAGCCCGCGGCCGTGCCGTTATCGTAACGCAGTTCCTCGAGCCAGGTCACCTCGAAAGCCCGCCAGAGCGTGTCATTGGATGGGTCGTCGTCCGGGATGTTCTCGTGCCAGAACTCGACCAGGTACCGCCCCGTGCCGGGAAGCGGGAACTGCGGCAGGAAACCGACGTTCCGCGTCTCGCCGGGGTTGAGGTCGGGAATGATATCCGACCACGCGAACAGCAGGTTCGTATCCGCGTCGTAGAGGCGGCAGTGAACCGGGATGTTGAAGTGAGGATTGAGCCCGTTGTTGCGGAAACGCGCCTGCGGTACCAGGTCACCCGGCGGCATCCTCAACGGCGGTGCCACGATGCTCCGGCACTCGATGTCGTCGTCGGGAATCGGTGTCCCGGTGATGACGACATCGTCAATGGACCAGTGGCTGATGTAGGACTTGTTGCCCTCGAAGACCCAGGCGACGCGGAGGTCCGGCAGGTTATCCGCATTGCTCAGCGTGAACGTCTCGAGCAGTGGTCCGACGCTCAAGTCGCGGTAGTTCCGAAGCAGATGCGGGTAGGTTGCCCCGCCGTCCACCGAGTAGCGCAGTTGGGCGGTGTAGGGCATGTTCAGGTTGCGGGCAAAGAAGGTACTGCACCGAAGCGTGACGTTGCGAAAGCCGGAGCAGTCAATCACCGGCGAAATCAGCGAATCCTGGAGCGTATCTCCCTGCAGGTTGTACAGGATGCTGACGTAAGGTGAAGGGTGCCCGCTCCAGGGCACCTGGAGCGCGTCCCGGCGGTGCCAGTCGTCGTTACCCGGCGTGCCGGTGAAGAAGATTGTCCAGCCCGCGGGCGGATTGGCCGTATCCCACGGTCCGTCGAAATCCTCCAGAAGTAGCGTGTCGCCTGCACCCAGCGCGGTGAGCAGGACAAGAACGACGGCCAAGCTGCGCATCATAGCCTCCTTTTCCTACCACTCGGAACCGATGACTGCTTCTCGCCGTTCAGCCCCACATGCGACGACCGAAGAACGAGAACATCACCCAAGGCCGGACTCGCCGACCGGATATGATTATAGACCCCACCCGGATGGGGTCAAGAACGTATCTGCCCGCCGTGCCGAGCACCTCACCTCCTCTGCCCCGAACAGCCGGCCGGTCGTTGACTTTTCCGACAGCTTCGATAATCTAGCTGTGACGCGTATGAAAGCGGAAAAGGATGTCCGGACACTCCGCGACCTGCTCTCCGAACGCGGTTGGATCAAAGAACCGGAGATCATCGCGCTCTTCATCGGCATCGCCCAGGAACTCGAAACCGCCCATTCCAACGGCTCCCTGCACGGAGACGTCAAACCCGAGAAGATAGCCCGCTCCCGTTCCGGCCGGTACGGCCCGATCGACTACGGCGTCTCCCGGCTGGGCACGGCCCGCTACATGTCGCCCGAACGCGCGAGGCGGATTCAGCCCGATGCCCGTTCCGATATCTACTCGCTGGGTGTCGTGATGTATGAAGCGGCGACCGGCAAGCCACCTTTCGAAGGCCTGAACTACGAACTGCTCCGGGCCCACGCGGATGACACTCCCCCCCTGCCCCGCACCCTGCGCCCGGAAATCTCGGCCGGACTGCAAAGGGTCATCCTCACCGCGATGGCCAAGAACCCGGGCGACCGCTACCAGACCGCACACGAACTCATCGAGGCACTGCGCGGCATCACAGCCGGCGGCGCGGCGTCTTCAACCGCTTCCGCGCGCGATGCGGGGCTGACTCCGGCCAAGACCCCGGTCGGCATCATGAGCGGACGGCGGCCGCCTCCCGGGCCCGGTGCCCGGACTCCGGGCAAGCCGGCCGCCTCAACCCGGCCGGTCGTCGCGGAGACTCCGAAACCGTCCGGCCGTCCCGAGACGAAACCGGCCATCCCGGAGGCGAGCAGGCGGACCGAAACCAAGGGTGAGAGCCGGGCGATTTCCTCCGCGCCCGCGGCTTCCTCGCTGTCCGCCCGGCCGAAGGCCGATGCCGCCACACCCAGGCCGGCGACTGCTCCATCCATCGGTCGGCCGAAACTGCTGATCGGCGCCGGGCTGGGCGTACTGGCGGCGGTGGTCCTCCTGCTGGTACTGCTGTCCGGCGGCAAGGCAAAGACGCCGGTCTTCATCGGCCTGGAAGAAGACGAGGCGGTCGAGCTCGCCGGCAAGTCCGGCCTGGTGCTGGTGTTCGAAGAGAGCCGGGACGATACTCTTCCCGCTCGCCGGGTCGCGGTCCAGCGTCCGCCCCCGGGCACGAAAACGAATCGCGAGGACACCGTCCGCGTCGCACTGAGCACCGGGCTCGTCGAAGTCCCGGATGTCATCGGGCTCGGGCTTGACGAAGCTTCGACGCAACTCGGACGGCTCACCCTGTCCGTGACCGAGGTGGACTCCGGCTACTCCGACGAACACTCACCCGGGCGCATCGCCGGGCTGTCCCCGCGGGCGGGCACGAAAGTGGATATCGGGCGCACGGTTCGAGTCACGATTGCGGCCGGTCGGGCCACCTGTCCCGACTGCGGTGCCACCCGAATCCCGGGAGCACGGTTCTGCACGACCTGCGGCCACCAGTTCGCATTCTAGTATGACGCACCACCAAGAGGA
>DSBX01000190.1 GCA_011049385.1 Caldifarciminota bacterium
GCAGGATCCACATCAGTCTCTTCATAGTATTCTTCTCCCTCGGATTCGTTCGCTACTTCTGCGTCGGCGGTTTCAGACCGCCCGGGCTCGTTCCGCCCGGGGTCTTGGCCGGGGTCTTGCCCGGGGTCTTGCCCGCGGCCTTGGTCTCGAGTTCTTCCACCCGTTCCTGGAGCGCATCGCGCTCCATGGTGAGCGCCTCGACCATGCCTTCGAGCTCGGTTATCTTCTCGGTCTGGGCCTCGACCTGGTTCTCTAGGTCGGCGATCTTCTGGGGATTGGGGCAGCCCGCTATAACCAGCAACAGGGCCGCTACCGCAAACCCGGTAACCACTCTCTTCATGTATCCTCCTTTACGCTTTCTCTGTACCATCCTTGCCGTTGGCAGACGAACACAGCCTCCATAGCGCTGTCGTCCACGCCCCCTCCTTCAAACAACCCATTCACAGTAGCATTGTAGAACCCCCGGCCGTGTTGTCAAGCTGTTTCCGGAACAGCGCCGCTCGACATCTCTGATAGCAACTACGCCCGGCACGGTCCGGGTATTCCGTGCCGGGCCACTTGACTCAGACGGCTGGCCGGGTATTGTCAGGTCAGCGCTCACCAAGACGGAGACTACTATGGACGTATTCGACAAGTGCCGTCAGTTCAACAGGATGCTTCAGGCGGTGATTTTGGGCGGCCGTTTTTTCTACTCGCGGGCAATCCTGCCCGCTTCTTCGGCGGTGGTCAGCCGCGACGGTCGGAAGTTGGTGAATCTCGGCTCGAACAACTACCTCGGCCTCACCCAGCACCCGGAGGTGAAGGCCGCGGCGACCGCGGCCATCGCCGAGTACGGCACCGGCAGTGCCGGCTCTCGACTGCTCACCGGTACGACCCCGCTTCACCTTGAACTCGAACGCGAGCTCGCCGCGTTCAAGGGCACCGAAGCGGTCGTCACCTTCTCCGCCGGGTTCATGGCGCTGGCGGGCACGGTCGCGGCCCTGGCCGGCGAGGGAGAGTTCCTCTTCTCCGACGAGTTCAACCACGCTTCGATCATTGACGGTTGCCGTCGCGCCCGAGCGAAGACGGTGGTCTACCGCCACAACGACATGGCCGACCTCGAAGCGAAAGTCACCGCGGTGCCGGTCGAAGCGGGCAAGCTCATCGTCAGCGATGGCGTGTTCTCGATGGAAGGGGACGTCTGCAATCTGCCCGAACTGCGCCGCATCGCCGACAGCCACGGCGCTCGGCTGATGGTGGACGATGCCCACGCCACCGGGGTGCTCGGCCCGACCGGCCGGGGCACCGCCGAGCATTTCGGCCTCGAGGGCAGGATTGACGTGGTGTCGGGCACGCTCTCCAAGACCTTCGGCGCGGCCGGCGGCTTCACCGGCTCGGAGAGCGCGGTCACCGATTTCCTGCGCTATAACGCCCGCGAATCCATTTTCTCGGCCAGTCTGCCGCCGCCGGTGGTGGCGGCCGCGCTGGCCGCGCTCCGGGTTCTGAAGAAGGACCCCGGGCTCGTCGGCCGGCTCCATGCCAATACGGAGTTCATCTATGACCGGCTCGCGGCCGCGGGCTTCGACGTGCGCCGGCACGGCACACCGATTCTGCCGATACTCATCGGCGACGATACTCGCGCCTACCAGGTCGCCGGCCGGCTCGAACAGGAAGGCGTCTTCGCCAACCCGGTCGTCTTTCCGGCGGTGCCGCGCGACTCCGCAATCATCCGCGTCAGCCTGATGGCGACGCACACCGAGGAGCAACTGCAACAGGCGGCCGACCGCTTCGTGAGCGTCGGCCGGGAACTGGGGGTAATCTGATGGCCGACACGCTCTACGCCGCTTTCGCCGAGACCGCGGCCCGCTGGCCGGAGCAGGCCGCGCTCAAGTACAACGTTGACGGTACCTACCGCTCGACCGGCTTCCGCGAGCTGTCCCGGATGGTGGATGAAGTCGCGGCCGGGCTTGCCACGCGCGGAGTCCGACCCGGGGACAGGGTCGGCATCTACTCCTATAACCGGCCCGAATGGGTCGTCGCCGACCTTGCGATAATGAAGCTCGGCGCGGTGGTGGTGCCGGTCTATCATACCCTGCCCGCCGAGACGGTCGGCTACATCCTGCGCGACGCCGAGGTCTCGCATCTCATCGTCGAGAACCCGGAGCTGTTCCAGACGGTGCTGTCGGTATTCGAGTCCGTGCCCGGACTCAAGGACGTCATCGTCCTCTTCGGTCACGGCACCGAGACCCGCTCGGGCAAGACGCTCTTCTCCTTCGAGTCTTTGCGTGCCGCGGGCGCCGACGCGCTTACCGCGGCCCCGGCCCGCCGCGCGCCCCACGAGCCCGACCCCGACGACCTCGTCACCATCGTCTATACTTCGGGCACGACCGGCGAACCCAAGGGCGCGATGCTCACCCACCGCAACATCCTCTCCAACGTCCACGCCGCCATCGAGATGTTCAGTCTCTCCCCGGCCGACACGCTGGTCAGCTTCCTGCCGCTCTGCCATATGTTCGAACGCACCTGCGGCTACTACAGTATGCTGCTTTCGGGCGCGACCATCGCCTACGCCGAGTCCCTGCAGACCATCGCCCGCGACGTCCGCGAGGTCAAGCCGACCCTGCTCATCGTCGTGCCCCGGGTGCTGGAGAAGGTCTACAACACCGTCGCCGAGAAGGTACTCACCGGCCCGCCCCTGTCGCGCAAGCTGATGCTCGCGACCCTGCGCACCTACAGCCGCTGGGCCCGGCTCGCGGCGAAAGGCCGGCGTCCGGGTCTCGGCCTGCGCTTCAAGCACTGGCTCTTCGGCCTGCTGGTGGTGCGCAAGCTTCACGAGCTGGGCGGCGGCCGCATCCGGCTCATCGTCTCGGGCGGCGCGCCGCTCGACCGCAAGCTGGCCCGGGTCTTCGGCAACATCGGCTTCCGGGTGCTCGAAGGCTACGGCCTGACCGAGACCGCGCCGGTCGTCTGCGCCGGGGTGCCGGGCGAAGAGCGGGTCGGGACCGTCGGCAAGCCCTTCCCCGGGGTCGAGGTGCGCATCGCCGCCGACGGGGAAATCCTGGTGCGCGGGCCGAACGTGATGAAGGGCTATCTCAACAAGCCCGAGGAGACCGCCAAGGTCATTGACCGGGACGGCTGGTTCCACACCGGCGACCTCGGCCGGTTCGACGACCACGGCAACCTCATCATCACCGGCCGCATCAAGGAGATAATCGTCAATTCCTACGGCAAGAACATCGCCCCGGTTCCGCTCGAACAGGCGATGGTCGGTTCCAAGTACATCGAACAGGCGATGGTCATCGGCGACCGCCGGCCCCACCTCACCGCGCTCGTCGTACCCAGCCGGCTGGTGCTGGAGGACCACGCCCGGGCCGAAGGCATCGGCGCGGGTTCGTTCGAACACCTGCTCGCCGAACCCCGCATCCGGGCGCTGTACGAGGCCGAAATCGCCCGCACCCTCGCCAACTTCGCCCAGTACGAACAGGTCCGCGCCTTCCGCCTCATCCCGGAACCGTTCACCGTCGAGAACGGCCTGCTCACCCCGACGCTCAAGCTCCGCCGTCCCCGGGTCGAGCTGGCCTATCGCAACGAAATCGAGCAACTGTACCGCGAGGCCAGGCAATGAAGCCGTTTCTCCTGCTGTTGGTGCTCGTCACCGGCGGGCTCTCCGGCCCGGTGGACTCGCTCTGCGACCGGGCCGAGTTCCTGCTCTTCAACCGCCACGAAGGCACCGGCCGGCTCGACTCGGCCCGGAGCCTGCTCATCCGCGGCCGTCGGCTCGAACCGAAGCACGAGCGCTGTCTCTACCTCTGGTCGCGGATTCACATCCAGCAGGGCGACGACGCGAAGGACAAGGGCCGCAAGCTCGCGCTCTACGAACGCGCCCGGGCCATCGCCGATACCCTGCGCGAACTGAACGACGGAAACCCGCTCGGCCATATGTGGTGGGGCGTGGCCCAGGGCCGAATCGGCCAGACCCGGGGTGTGCTCAACTCGCTGTTCATGGTCCCATCGCTCCGGGGGGCGTTCAACCGGGTGCTCGAACTCGACCCGGGGCACACCACCGCCTATGATGCGCTCGGCGTGCTCTACTGCGAACTGCCCGGCTTCGTCGGGGGAGACCTTGCGAAGTCGGAACAGTACCTGCGCCGGGGGCTCGAACTCGACCCGAACTACACCGTCATCCGGCTCGACCTCGCCCGGAATCTCGTCAAGCAGAAGCGCCGGGACGAGGCCCGGGTCGAACTGGAACGGCTCATCGCCACCGAGAGCCCGACGCTCCCGGCCGATTTCGAACTGGACGACAAACCGGAAGCCCGGGCACTGCTCAAGCAGTTGTCCGGCCAATGAAGCAGACAGGAGGAAACCAGTGTCCGATACCAACAGCAATCTCGAAGCCGCCTTTGCCGGCGAAAGCCAGGCCAACCGCCGCTATCTCGCCTTCGCGAAGAAGGCGGACAGCGAGGGCTTCCCCGGCGTTGCCCGGCTCTTCCGGGCCGCGGCCGAAGCCGAGACCGTCCACGCTCTCGCCCACCTGCGCGCGCTGGGCGGGGTCAAAGATACGGTCGAGAACCTCAAGACCGCAATCGCGGGCGAGAATCACGAGTTCGTCTCGATGTACCCGGAGTTCCTCGCCCGGGCGGTGGAAGAAGGCCACAAGCCGGCCGAGGTCTCATTCCGCTTCGCGCTCGCGGTCGAGAAGATTCACCACGACCTCTACACCGAGGCGCTGGCCGCGCTGGAGGCCGGGAAAGACCTGCCCGAACGTGCGGTGCTGGTCTGCCCGGTCTGCGGCAACACCGTCCACGACGCGGCGCCGGACAACTGCCCGATCTGCAACGCGCCGGGGACGAGCTTCCTCGATATCAGGTAGGGGAGAGGTCCAGGAATCGAAAGCCCGGCCGCTACGGCCGGGCTTCGGTCTTGACGAGAGCGGGTGCCTCCGCGCGGGCGGGCGTTGCGTCGGCAACCGGCGCGGGGCGTGAAGCGTCGGTTTCGATCTGCGTCAGCGCGTCGGTGATTATCCGCACCCGGGTCCCGGTTGCGGCCCGGCGGTTGATGACGATGATGTACTTGTCGCGCAGGCGGCAGAACCCGCCCTCGGTCTGCAGGTCGTCATAGGCGATGCGGATGCCCTTTTCGTTACAGCGGGCCACGAGCCGGTCCAGCGCTTCCCGTTCTTTCAAAGCCATCCATTCTCCTCATACCATCTGACGGTCTCGCTCAAACCCTGCTCAAGTGAGTAACCGGGCACGAAGCCGAGCTCAGCCCGGGCGCGTGCCGGGTCGCAGACCCAGCAGTCGTGGGCGAGCTCGCGGGCCTTGTCCCGGTTCAGAATTGAGCCCTCGCGGCTCAGCCACTGCGCGGCCGCGGCCGCAGGCCGGAGCGCCCAGCGCGGCGGCCGGACCCGGACCGTCCGGCGGCCCATCAGCCGGGCCGCGGTCCGGGCCAGCGCGTCGAAATCGTGGCACTCGCCGTCGGACACGAAATACACCCTCCCGGACCCGCTTCCCCGTTCCGCCGCCAGCACCGCGGCCCGGACCGCGTCCTTGACATAGACGAGCGAAAGGAAACGCCCGAGCACGAGCCGCAGGCCGCGCCGCACCGCGGTGAACAGCGCCAGTCCGTCGCGGTCGCGCGGGCCGTACACCGCCGGGAAGCGCAGGATGGCCGATGCCGGCCGGTCCTTCATCGCCCCCAGCACGCGCTCGGCGGCCAGCTTGCCCCGCCCGTAGTCGCTCACCGGTCTCGGCTCGCCGGACTCGGTCACCGGTCGGTCCCGGGACTCCGCCGGCCCGGCCGCGGCCAGGCTCGAAAACAGCACGAAGCGGCCGGTCCCGGCCTCGGCGCACACCTCAGCCAGCATCCGCGTCCCCTCGGCGTTGACCCGGACATAGTCCTCCCGGCGTTTCGGCCGCAGGCTCGCGGCGGTATGGAACACCCAGTCCGCGCCCCGGGCCGCCGCGGCCAGCGAAGCCCGGTCTTCGAGACTGCCTTGCCGGAGCTCCACTTTCAACCCCTTGAGCCAGCGCAGGTCGCTCGTCGTCCGCACCAGCCCGGCCACCTCGTGCCCCTGTTCGAGCAGGCACTCGCACAGGTGCGAACCGATGAACCCGTTGGCCCCGGTCACCAGTGCCTTCATCCGCCACGGCGTCCTTGAAGCATCGGCAGGAGATGCTCCCGGCCGGCCAGCGCCGCCTCCTTCGGTCGGACCTCGAGCACCAGCAGGGCCGGCGTCGTCAGCAGGAACCGCAGGTACGAGCGCAGGTTCGCGGTGCCCTGCCCGGGGACGAGATGCTCATCCTGCCGGCCGTGGTTGTCGTGCAGGTGGCTGTGGAAGACCTGGCCGCGGTGACGCGCGTACAGCGACGCCTCGGTGCGCCGGGCCGCAGGCGCGAGAATCGCATTGTGGCCGACGTCATAACAGAGCCCGAGATTGCCGCCCAGCAGGCGGTCAAGCAGGCGGTGCACGAAACCGAACCGGAACCCGCCGACGTTCTCGATGCAGAGCCGGGCCCGGCCCGCGGCGTGGGACTTCAGGTTGGCCAGCGCGTCGCCGAGCAACTGCTCATAGAACTCCGGGTAGTGTTCGTGAGGATGGTGCCCCCGGTCCCGGCAGGCGTAGAACATCTCGAAACCCAGATGCATCACCACGTTCTCGATGCCCGCGGACTCGGCCCGGTCGAGCAGGCGCTTCAGCGTCCGCACCGTGTCGCGCATCACCGCCCGATCGGGTACGAACAGCGAAGGGCCTTCGATGGCGTGGGCCGCGAGGCGGATGCCGAGTTGCCCGGCCAGGCTCCGGATCCCGCGCCGCGTCCGGGCGTCGGCGAGCCCGTGGCTGAAATCAAGGTTGCCCAGGTTCAGCTCCAGCACGCCGAAGCCGTGCGCCGCCGCGAACCGGAGCGCCTCGGCGATGTCGTCGAAATCGAAAAGAACCTGAAGCCCGAAACGCCGTGACACGGCGGTCCGGACGCTATCCGGGTGCACGCGCGATTATAGATTCCTCCTGTCGGCTGTCAACGAGTAATCGCCGACGATGTGGATGCAACGCGATAATGTCATAGCTAACTACAACGCGAAAATGTCATACCTGCCTGCTTGGACAGCGTTACCGGGTAGACTGGCTACATGTTGCAAGAACCAGTCTTCACCGAGGCCGA
>DSBX01000196.1 GCA_011049385.1 Caldifarciminota bacterium
ACTCCGCCCTCACACTATCTTCTCCACCCGCCAGTCCGACCCGAGCCAAAGCCCGATGACCTCGGCGTCGAACTTCCAGCCCGCCACCGTCGCCACCGCCCGGCGCAACTGCTCGAGCTGAACCTCCTTCGACACCGGGTTCCCGGCGCAATTCTCGTGCGCGACAACCGCGATGTGGTGCGACCCGTGCCTGCCGCAGGAAATCTCCACCCGCCGGTGCACCGCCGCGCAGGTCGGGCACTCCGGCTCCTCGGCCAGCGTCTTCACCGGCCCGGGCTCGGTCACATTGTCAACGTACTCGACCCCGCACTCCCGCCTCATCCACTCGATCACCGGCAACTGGGTCCGGCCGTCCATGCAGTTGATCGCGGTAGCGAATTCCTCACCGGCCATCAGCGGCTCCTCTCTTCCTGCGCCGGCGCCGCACCGGCGCCAGCATCATAACAACACATCCCATGAGCGCCAGCACGCTCACCGGCAACAGCGCCCGGCGCGCGCGCCCGAGCGGCGCGGTCACGCTCACCTCGCGGCTCCCGGCCGGACAGCGCAGGTACACGAACCCGTCCGCGGTCCGCGCGAACGCGACCGGCTCGCCGTCCAGCCGCACATCAAGATACGGGTACCAGCTCACCGCCAGCCTCAGCCAGCAGTCGCTTTCGGCCTCGAGCCGGACACTCACCCGGTCGTGCCGCACCTGCTGTTCCCGCACCGACACTGCGCCCGTACCGGGCAGGGAATCATACGCCGCGCCCCGCACCGGGATGGTGCTGATTGTGCCGCTTTCCGGGTCCAGTTCGAGCCCGGCGAGCAGTTCCTGCCAGTCCCCGGCGTACTCCATCGTCCGGGCCCGCGCCGCGCCGGCCCCGGCCACCGGCCGCAGTACCCGGGAACCGAGCGCGAGCGGCGCGCCGGTCGGGCCGAACACCAGCGCCGGCCTCCGGTCCGCGCGCAGGAACCGGTCGTCCCAGCCTATCCCCGGCTTGGTCATCACCAGGCCCTGCCCGGCCCGGGCCGCGGGCGTGATGACGTGGCTCACCCCGGCCAGCGCCAGCGCCTTCAGAGTTGCGTCCGAAAGCTCGTGCCGGGCCGGGTCGCCCAGGTCCGCGGCCGCGAATCCGGCCCACGGGTAGACGTACATCATCGAGCGCGGCGCGAACTGGTGGAACGGGGGCCCGAACGGTGAGCCGAACCCGCCGAACAGATAGCCCAGCGCCGGGTACACCGCCAGCCGCGGGTAATCGTCAACCGTCGCCACCGCCTCGTGCACGTCGAGCACGCGCGGCGACGGCCGGTCCGGGATCAACCCGTACAGCTCGAGCCGCACCGGCAAGCCGCGCTCCGGCGCGAGGTAACGGATCCCGCCGATGAACGGCAGGCTGTCCGCCCCGAGCACCAGCGCCAGCCCGGCCAGTACCAGCGCCCGGCCGGGCCGGGCCGCCAGCCGCTCCACCCCGAACGCGGCCAGCCCCGCGCACCCGAACACCGCCAGCACCAGCGCCCGGCCCGGCGGCATCCCGGTTGGCACCAGCCCGAGCCAGCCCGCGGGCCAGGTCGCCAGCACCGCCAGCCCCAGCGTGGCGAAGAACGGCGCGGCAAGGCTCGTCTCGCCCCTGCGCCCGCGCGCCACGAGCAGAAAGCCGGACGCCAACGCGCCCAACACCACGCTCAGGCCGAAGTAGAACCCGCGATACCCCTCTCCCCCGCTCAAGGGCCAGAGCAGGACGCCGAGGTCCGGCATCGGCACCCCCAGCGGCAGGACCGGGTACAGGTGCGCCCGGTACTCAAGCAGGAACGGCACGACAAAGAACCCGGCCACCAGCAACGCCGGTACGATAGCGCCGGCCAACCCGAAGACCCGGCGCTTCCGGCCCGGCCCGGCGAGGAACGCGGCCGCGCCGGCCGCGGCCCCGGCCAGGAGCGCGTAGAACGGGTGCGTCAGCACCAAGAGGCCGAGCGAAAGCCCGCACAGCGCCAGTCCGCGCCGCAGACCGCCCGGCGCGTCGGCCCGGCCCAGCCAATCAAGGCCGAGGAACAGAAGCGGCAGGAACAGGTACACCAGCGCCTGGGGCAGGTTCGCCTCGGTCACCAGGCTCACCAGCCGCCACGGCATCAACAGGTACACGGCCGCGCCCAGCCCGGCCGCGGGCAGGGAAACCCGGCGCCGGAGCAGGGCCAGCATCGCCCAGCCGGACAGCGCCTGCAAAACGAAAAGCAGGACCTTCAAGGTCCAGACCGGGTCGCCGACGACAAGCTGGAGCGCGCCGCTACACAGCGCGAACAGCGGACCGTAGAAACGGAGCAGGGGAAACCCGCCGTAGAACAGGAACGTCCAGAATGGGGAACTGCCGGACCTGAGCGTCTCCGCCACCGCCTGCTGGCGGACCAGGTGCGGCCAGACGTCTACCGCGCCGATCAGCCCGGGCCGGAGCAGGACGACCGCGCAGGCCGCGACTGCGCCGGCCAGCGGCCCGATGCCCCACGCCAGCTCGGCCCGCGTCCGAGTCACACCTCCACCGGAACTCGAACGACCGACTCTGCGCACCGCCAAGTTTGACCGACCATACCGCAACGTCAAGCTCGGTTCATCTCCGCTCCTTCGCCCTGCGGTCTTCGTTCCGGGAGTGCCCCGCCTATGCTTCGCGTCTCGTTGCTACTGCTCGAACTGAATCTCCACACGCTTGCGGTTCTCGACGCGCACGTGGTGCGCGATGAACAAGGACAGGCCTCGTCACTTCCCGGACGCACGGTCCGCGGACGATGGACCCGGGATGCGACACGCGAAGCGTGTGCTGCTGCATACCAGAACCGCGGTGAGCGCGCGGGCAAGACACGGAACATCGGACCGGTCGAGAGTGCGGAAGTCGAGCAGGTACTCGTCGTCCTCGATGCGGCCGAAGACCGGCGGTGAGTGCAGACGCATCCTTCGAGCGAGTTCTTCAAGGCCCATCTTCTTCGGCCGAATCGCCACCGCCCGGGATTCAAGGCTCTCCGTCGCCAACGCGCCGCCGCCGAACTCGCTCCGGCAGGGCCGGACCCGGACTTCGGCCGCGTCCCCAAGCGGACCGCGCACCCTTCGGGCAAGTGCCTGCGCTTCTCTCTGCATCTCCGCCACCGGCTTGAGCAGGATGCGGTAGAGAACGTGCTCTTCCAGCGCCCGGGGCTCGTCAAGGAAAAGCGTGAGCGTCCGTTCCAGCACCGCGAAGCTGAGCTTGTCGAGCCGGAGCGCCCTGCTCAGCGGATGCTTCTTCATCGGCCCGACCACGTCCTTCCGGCCGACGATGATACCGGCCTGGCAGGCGCCGATGAGCTTGTCGCCCGAGAAGCAGGCCACCGCCGCGCCCGCGGCCATTGACTCGCTGACCAGCGGCTCGCGGGGCAGGCCGAACCGGGCGAGGTCCACCAGCGCACCCGAACCGAGGTCGTCCAGCACCGGTACCCCGCGCTCGCGCCCGAGCGCGACCAGTTCGTCAAGCCCGACCTCTTTGGTGAAGCCCCGTATGCGGTAGTTGGAGGTGTGCACCCGGAGCAGGGCCGCGGTGTTCGGGGTGATGGCGTCGGCGTAGTCGCGCAGGTGGGTGCGGTTGGTCGTGCCGACCTCGACCATCGTACAGCCGGACTGCTTCATCACGTCCGGGATGCGGAACGCGCCGCCGATTTCGATGAGCTGTCCGCGCGAGACGACGACTTCGCGGCCCGCGGCCATGGACGAAAGAATGAGCAGGGTCGCGGCGCAGTTGTTGTTGACAACGTGGGCGGCCTCGGCGCCGGTGAGCTCACTGAGCAGGGACTCGACGTGCGCGCCCCGACTGCCCCGGCGACCGGTCTCGCGGTCCACCTCGAGCGAGCTGAACCCGGCGCTGACGTCGGCGAGCGCTTCCCGGGCGGCGCGGCAGAGCGGCGCCCGGCCCAGCCCGGTGTGGAGCACGACCCCGAGCCCGTTGACGACCCGGGTCAGCGTCGGCCGGGCCTCACGCCGAAGCCGGCCTTCGAGCTCGGCGGTGTCGTAGGCAACTTCCCCACCCGCAACCAGCGCGGCCCGGACTTCGGCAAGGTAGGTCCTGACCACCCGCACCGCCAGCCGGGACGGCACCTGTGCCAGCACCGGCGCGAGCGCCGGGTCGGCCAGCGCCTTCTCAACCGCGGGCAGGGCCCGGAGCCGGGCCTGCTTCCCCACGTCGCTCTGGCTCATTTCGTCCTCCTCACGGCTGGACCAGCGTGTCCCGGACCAGCGCCGCGCGACGCTCGTCGCGCTCTTCGGGCTTCAGTCGCTCGCCGAGCATCGCCTGCAGGTTCTCGGGCCGGACCAGGACCAGCAGGCGGTTCACGACCTCGGTCTTGAGTTCATTGATGACGCCAAGCGCGACCCCGAGCCGGACGTTGGCGAGAAGGTTTATCGCCTCGCCGGAACTAAGAATCCGCGCACTGCGCAGGAGCGCCAGGGACCGGAAAACCTTGTCCTCAACCTCGACCCGCAGGTGCTCGACGAGGTACTCGCGAGCCTTGTGCTCGTGTTCGACTATCTGACGGGTGGTGTTCGTCACCGTTTCCAGTATCTCGGTCTCGGACAGCCCGAGCGTGCGCTGGTTGGAAACTTGAAAGAAGTTCCCGCGCGTTTCCGAACCCTCGCCGTACAGCCCGCGCACGACCAACCCGACACTGACCGCACCGCGCAGGACCTTCTCGATTTCCCGGGTCAGCACCAACCCGGGCAGGTGCACCAGCACCGACGCCCGCATGCCGGTACCGAGATTGGTCGGACAGGCGGTGAGGTAGCCGTACTCGGGCAGGTAGGCGTAGCCGAGGTCGTCCTCGAGCCGCTCGTCGAGCTTCGCCGCCGCCTCGTAGGCGGCGGGCATGTTCAACCCCGAGTCAAGCGCCTGGAGCCGGATGTGGTCTTCCTCGTTGACCATCAAACTCAGGGTCTCATCCCGGGAGACGTAGAGTCCGCGCTTGAGTCCGGACTTGACGAAGTCGGGCGAGACCAGGTGCCGTTCGAGCAGGAACCCGCCACGCTCCTCGGTGAGCTGTTCATCGTCAACGAACCCGCCGCTGTCAAGGTAGCCCGCCTCCTGGAGCACCCAGCGCACCGCGCCGACGACCCGGGCCTGGTCCGCGGGCCGGGCCTTGATGCCGAAGGGCACGTCATCCAGATTCCGGGCGAGCCGCACCCGGGTCGAGACGACGACACCGATTTCCGGCCCCGAGCCGTCGAGCCAGCGCCCGACCCGGTCAGCGGCGAGCATTCTTCTCCGCCTTGCCCAATTCGTCGCGCAGGCGGGCCGCCTGCTCGTAATCCTCGGCCGCGATGGCCGCCTCCAGCTCCGCCCGCAGACGCACCAGCGCCATCTGGTCGCGCGCCCGTCGTCGGCCGGCCTTCGCGGCCCGGCCGACGTGCTGGACCGCGCCCTGAATGCGACGGATGAGCGGCCGGAGCTTGTCGTCAAACGCCGGGTAGCAGCGGGCACAGCCGAGCCGACCCTTGCGCTTGAACTCGGCGAAGGTCATCCCGCAACCCGGGCAGACTATCGCCTCGTCGCCCTCGGCCACATCCCGCTTCATACCGGCCATTATCTCGGCGACACTGGTCGAGATTTTCCGGGCCTCGGTGAAACCGCGCACCTTGGCGCACTCGGCGCAGATCTCGATGTCGGCCGCGCCGGCCTTGTCCACCTGACGAACACGCAGAGTCGCGTCCCGCTCGCCGCAGATATCACACTTCCGGGCCATTGTCCTCCAACTTTCCCTCACGCAGCAGCAGGCGTCGCGCCGCCCGCCGGGCGAAATCCAGGTTGTGGGTCACGACGACCAGCGCCGTGCCCCGCTCGCCGCTCAGCTTCTCAAAGAGCGCCATCAACTGCCGGGCCGAACCTGTGTCGAGATTCCCGGTCGGTTCGTCGGCGAGCAGGACCAGCGGGTCGTTGACCAGCGCGCGCGCCAGCGCCGCTTTCGCCTTCTCACCGCCGGAGAGTTGGGCCGGCCGGTGGTTGAGCCGGTTGGTGAACTCGACCTCGGCCAACGCCCGCTCCGCCCGCTCCCAAGCCTCGCGCTCCGGCCGCCGGGCAACCAGGAGCGGAAGCGCGACGTTCTCCAGCACCGTGAACTCGGCCATGAGATGGTGGAACTGGAACATGAAGCCGACCTTCTCATTACGGATTCCCGGCAGGCGCGAATCAGAATAACGGAAGATGTCCTCGCCCTCAAGCAGGACCGTGCCCGCGGTCGGCCGGTCGAGACCGCCGAGAATGTGCAGGAGGGTGGACTTGCCGGTGCCGGACGGCCCGACGATGGCCGCGAACTCGCCCCGGCCGAGACGAAAGTCCGCGCCCGACAATACTTCGAGCGTCTCCGGCCCGGTGCGGAACACCCGCCGGATGCCGCGGGCCTCGAGCGCGGCGTCACTCATGACGGATGGCCTCGACCGGATCCATCTTCGCGGCGTGCAGGGCCGGGTAGATCGTCGCCGCGAGGGTAATCACCAACGCCGACGCACAAACGATGATGAAGTCCATCGCCTGCATCTGGACCGGCAGTTTCTGGATGAAGTAGACATCGCCGGGCAGGCTCACGAAGTTGTAGCGATTGAGCAGGATCGAAACCAGCGCCCCGAAACCGGCGCCGAGCGCGGTGCCGATACCACCCATCAGGAGCCCGGCGAGCACGAAGATCCGCGTAACGCCCGCGGGCCGGGCGCCGATGGTCTTAAGAATGCCGATCTCACGGGTCTTGCGCAGGACAATCATCGTCAGCATCCCGATGATGTTGAAGGCCGCGACCAAAACGATCAACACCAGCACGATGAAAGTCACCACCTTCTCGAGCCGAAGCGCGGCAAACAGGTTCCGGTTCTGGGCGACCCAGTCGGTCGCGCGGTACGGGAATCCCAGTTCGTCGGTAATCCGGCGGGCGATGCGCGTCGCGGCGTAGATGTCGTGAACGCGCAGTTCGTAGCCGGTAATCTGGCCCGGCATGCCGAGAAACTGCTGGAGCGTGCCCAGCCCGGCGTAGATGAAAGTCGCGTTGTACTCGTACATCCCGGCGTCGAAGATGCCGTGGACGCGGAAGTACCGGGTCCGCGGCACGAAGCCGAGCGGCGTGGCGGTCCC
>DSBX01000134.1 GCA_011049385.1 Caldifarciminota bacterium
CCGAAGCAGCGGGCGAGCGAGTCGGGGTTCTCCGGCACGGCCAGCACGTGGATGTGGTTGTCCATCAGGCACCACGCCCGGATGCCGACCCCGTACTGCCGGCGGTACTTCAGGAGTGTCCAGAGGTAGAATCTGCGGTCGTCGTCATCGAAGAAGACGCGGCAACGGTCATTGCCGCGCTGGGTCAGATGATGCGGCAGACCGACCGCGACCGCACGGGCGATGCGAGGCATGAGAAAACCTTAGCCAGGCAGGAGTAGTTGTCAATCAATATGGGAAGTGTCCCGGGTTTCCCCGGCACGGTCGCCGCGGCCCGGGCGCACTCACCGACCGAGATGCGCCGGCTCCTGGTCCGGGACGGTGCGGTCCGGGTGAGCCTGGTCAGGCTCGCGCGGCTCAAGGCGGCCGCCGATGAGTCAATCGGCCCGCCGGCGGTCAGTGCCGGCCAGGTACGCAGTCTGCTCGAGATGCTTGATACCCTGGCCGCGTTAGTTGAGCGCATCGCCGGCCTTAAGGCGGAGATTATGCGACTGCTGGCGCAGCTTCCGGAGGCCGAGTACCTGATGAGCCTGAAGGGAATCGGGGCGATGACGGCCGCCGTCATCCTGGCCGAGACGGGCGGGCTTGGGCAGTACAGTTGTGCGGCCGCGGTGCAGAAGCTGGCCGGGCTCAATCTCTATCAGAACAGCTCGGGGCAGTATCAGAGCGGCCGGCGCATATCGAAGCGGGGTCGGCCGCAACTGCGGCGGGCGCTGTACATGGTGGCGGTGCAGCACGCCCGGCGCGGCTGGCCGCTTGAGCCTTACTATGCCGCGCTGGTTGCGCGGGGCAAGCCGAAGCCGGTGGCGCTGACCGCGGTCTGCTGCCGGCTGGTGCGGCTGCTATATGCCCTGGTGCGGGACGGGCGCTGTTACAGCGAGTGTCCGCCCGACGCGGGCCGTCCGCAAGCCGCCTGAGGATGGGACGGAAAGAATCGGCAGGAGCATGAGACGAGTTGCGCCCGTGGGGCAGTCACGGCTGGGGACACTACGGACCGCCTTTGGCGGGGCCGCGTTATCATGAACCTTGATGCCCCACGGGCTCGCGTTCTGGATGAAGCACTGCACTGAGGCCCGCAAGGGCGCTCTGGAAGCACCTGTGTTCGAAGCGAGTGCCGATGCGTGGGGGAAGCCCGCGGGCGCACCGCGCCGCCATGCCTGCCGAGAGAGACGGGACAGCCGAGAACGGGCCGAGACGATCATCGTCCCGGCCGCAGGAGAGGTCAACTAACGCACGGCTTGACATCAAACCTGTCCCCGGAATTCCGGAATTCCCGGGTGGGCCGGAGCACGGTCCGCCGAATCAGTCGAGCCGGAGGTTAATTGCCGTCCGTTTCCGCGTCGGTGGGGTGTTCGTCCGGTTCACGGACGTCGGCCCGATGGATGGGGTCAGGCGGTGGGCGGTGCGGGCTGCCGGGTCTCGGCGAAGAGCGGGTAGAGGCGAACGCGGGTTTCGCGGTCTACCGGGCGGAAGGTCTTGAACTGCATCGAGCTGGTGGCCCGGCCCTGGGTGAGACTGCGGAGGGCGGTGGCGTAGCCGAAGGTGTTGGCGAGCGGGACCTCGGCCCGGACGATCTGGTGACCTTTGACCGGCTCGATGTGGAGAATCCTGCCGTTCCGGGCGGTAATGTCGCCGAGAATGCCGCCGAGGTACTGCTCCGGGGCGACTATCTCGAGTTCCATCAGCGGTTCGAGGAAGGTGGGGCCGGCGGCGAGGAAGGCGTCGCGGAAGGCGGTGGCGGCGGCGACTTTGAAGTCAACGTCGTGGGAGTCTTCTTCGTGGAACTTGCCGTCGAGGATGCGGACCCGGGTGCCGGTGACTTCGTAGCCGGCGAGCACCCCGGCTTCGAGGCTGTCGCGGATGCCTTCTTCGACCGCCTTGACGAACTCCGCGGGCAGAGCGCCGTGCTTGATTTCGTTCTTCGTCTCGTTACCGTCGGCGCAGGGCTCGACCGCGAGTTTGATGACCGCGAAGTGGCCCGCGCCGCCGGTCTGGCGGACGAAGCGGCCTTCGGCGGCCGCCTTGCCGGTGACGGTCTCGCGGTAGCTGACCTGGGGCTTGCCGGAGTGGACCCCGACCTTGTAGTCGCGCTTGAGCCGGTCTATCAGAATGTCGAGGTGGAGCTCGCCCATCCCGGAGAGGATGAGCTGGCCGGTCTCGTCGTCCACCTTGCGGCGGAAGGTCGGGTCTTCGAGGGCGAGGATTTCGAGCGTAGCGGCGAGTTTCTCTTCCTCGGCCCGGGTCGAGGGCTCGACCGCGATGAAGACGACCGGCTCGGGGATTTCGATTGACTCGTAGGCAATCGGGTGGGCGAGGTTGGCGAGGGTCTGGCCGGTGCGGCTTTCCTTGAGGCCGATGACCGCGCCGATTTCCCCGGCGGAGAGGCCGGCGACTTCTTCCGGGCGGTTGGCGTGCATCATCAGCAGTTTGGCGAGCCGGACGCGTTTCATATCCGGCGCGCTCCAGACGACCTCACCGGCCTTGACTGTGCCGGAGTAGACCCGGAGGTAGCTCAGGAGACCGCGATGAGGGTCGGTGGCGAGCTTGAAGATGAGGCCGGAGAAGGGGGCCTTCGGGTCGGGCTTGCGGGTTTCCGCCTCGCCGGTCCTGGGGTTGGTGCCCGCAAGCGGCGGGACGTCGAGCGGCGAGGGCAGGTAGTCAACGACGCCGTCAATGAGCTTCTGGACGCCCTTGTTGCGGAAGGCACTGCCGCAGAAGACCGGGACGACCGTGAGTTCGAGCGTGCCCTTGCGCAGGGCGGCCCGGAGGTCGTCGGGAGTGATGTCTTCACCGCCGACGTACTTTTCGAGCAGTCTCTCGTCGAAGGTGGTGAGCGTGTCCACGAGCCGGTGGCGGTATGCTTCGACCTCGGCCCGGCGGTCCTCGGGCACCGGCCGGGTTTCGTAGGTCGCGCCCAAGTCGTCGGATTGCCAGACGCAGGCGACGTTCTCGACCAGGTCAATCACGCCTTCGTGCTCGTCTTCGGTGCCGATGGGCAGTTGAACCGGCAGGGGCACCTGCGAAAAGCTCTCGGCCATCATCTTGACGACACGGTAGAAGTCGGCGCCGAGCCGGTCGAGCTTGTTGATGAAGGCGAGGCGGGGGATGCGATAGCGGTCGGCCTGGCGCCAGACCGTCTCGGTCTGGGGTTCGACGCCGCCGACCGCGCAGAGAACGATGACCGCGCCGTCGAGGACTTTGAGACAGCGCTCGACTTCGATGGTGAAGTCAACGTGGCCCGGGGTGTCAATGATGTTGATGCGGTGGTCGTGCCAGTGGACGGTGGTGGCGGCCGAGGTGATGGTGATGCCGCGCTCGCGTTCCTGGACCATCCAGTCCATCTGGGTGGTGCCTTCGTCAATCTCGCCGATGCGGTGGATGCGGCCGGCGTAGTAGAGGAAGCGTTCGGTGGTGGTCGTCTTGCCGGCGTCTATGTGCGCCGCGATGCCGATGTTGCGCACCCGCGCAAGCGGGACTTCGCGTGGCGCAGGGTCAGACATAGGGGGCTATGTTAGCGAAATGATGACTGGCGTCAACCCGGCCCGGGGCGTTTCCGCCGCCGGGCCGGAAACGGCTACTTGACCGGCGCGGCTTTGATCTTCTCGGCCAGCGCGTCGAGCTCGGCGTCGGTGGCCTGGGGCTTGAGGCGCGGCTGGCAGTAGTCCTGGAGCTGAAGGTTCAGGTCGAGCAGGTGCTTGCGGTCCGGCCAGCTCGGGACGAGGTGCATATGCACGTGGGGCACGCGCCGGCCGCGGAGCAGGAGCGTGACGTGGCTGCAGCCGAGGGCCTTCTTCATCTTCCGGGAGACGGCGTAGACGGTCTTGAAGAAGGGCATCGTCATCTCCGTCCATTGTGACGGGTCGGCATCGGTCAAGAGGGGAATGTGTTGTCGGGTCAGGACCAGCGTGTGGCCGGGCACGACCGGGTAGAGGTCGAGGATGGCGACGGTGGTCGCGTCTTCGTGGACCTTGCGGGCCGGGGCCTTGCCGGCGATGATGTCGCAGAAGATGCAGTCAGGCATATGGTTCCTCCTGGTCGGTGCCCCGGGTGCGGGGCTTGCAGATTATCTCGCTGATGACGGTGTCGTAGAACCGGCGCGTGTGGGCGGGCCGGATGATGAGTGCGGTGTCCGCACCCGAACCGGTACCGCCGATGGCGAGGGTTTCCTCGCCGTGCGGGATGAGACCGGCGTCGAGCGCCATCACCGCGACTTCGACCGCGACCTTGGTGCCTTCGCCGAAGGTGCGGTAGGTCCAGGCGATGGTCTCGGCCGGGCCGAGCCCGCCGAATTCGAGTCGGTTGGCGCGTTCGACGCCGGACAGGGCGTGGGTCGTGCGCAGGACCGGGACCTTGAGCGCGGCGAGCTTTCGCTCGGCCGCCGGCGTCAGCTCCGAGCGACCCGGTTCGCGGAAGCCGAAGTGATGGCCGACGCAGACCGCCCGCTCACCGGGGCGAAGCAGGCGGGCGAGCCTGGTTGCGGTCGCGCCGGTCGTCGAGGCGACGATGTAGTGGCGAAGTCCCAGTTCCCGTCCGCGGGCAAGGGCGAGCGCCAGGGTACGCGCGGTGCAGGCGCGGCCGGGCCGGGCGAACCAGGTCACCTCGGTGCGGGTCTCAGGTTGCTTCTTCATCGCCGGGATGATAGCCGGATGTCGGGCGCAAGGCAAGCGGCGGGGCGGCATTGCCGCCCCGCCGCTGAAGAGCACGGCTATTCGGCCGATTCCCAGAAGAGGTCGAAGATAGTGTTGGTTGGTGCCTCGGTTCGGAACCCGGCTCTTACCTTCATCCCGATCCTCGCGGTGCCGCGGACGAGGTAGCCCTTCATCACCGTGCAGCAGCCCGGTATCTTGACATCAATCTGGTAGTACGGGTAGCTGAGTTCGATGCCATGACCGGGGTATTCGACGTGGGTGAACGTGAAGACCTCCCCGATGACCGGATTCTTGAGGTCGACCCAGTCCATCCGGGCGTGGCAGTCCGGGCAGTCGGCCCGGGGTGGAAGCCACAGGCCTGTTTCGCAGCCTTTGGTCGGGCATTTTGTTGCGCGCAGGATGCCCAGTTTCAGGCCCTCGAAGAAGGGTGAGAGCAGGCCGTAGGTATGGTAGTGCATTAGCGAGCGCGGCCACTTGAAGGCCAACGGTTGCTCGCGGTAGGCCTCGGCAGGCTCGCCGGTGAAGTGGATTTCGTGTCCGGGTATCTGTTTCACTGGCATTTCTTCCTCCTACTTTCCGACCTGCTCGGGGTTCTCAAGGATCCCGCAGGTAACGTGAGAGCCGACGCCGGCATGGGAGATCCAGAGCGCTCGGCGGCGTTTCGGTATCTGAAGCGACTGCCAGTCCGCAGGCTTCTTCTTGTCGAATCTCTCCCACATCCCAGTCTCGCCGTGGAACTTGTCGTATTTGTTCTGGAGCTGCCAGAAGCACTCCGCGCCCTGGAAAATGCCCGTTGCGCCGACCGCGTGCATTGTTCCGAGCAGGCCGCCCGACAGATTTGATGGGCAGCGCCCGCCGTAGTAGGCATCACCCGAAGTGATATACTCCTCTTCCTTGCCGTAGGGGCGCAGCCCGATGTCGCCGTACGTCTGGAGGTCGGAAATCGTGAAGGCGTCGTGGAGTTCAACGAGGTCAAGTTCGTCACACGGGTCGCCAGTGATGCCGGCCATCCGGTAGGCCATGTAGGCTGCGAAGCGCGATGCAAGGAAGCTCTGAAAGCCGGGGAAGGGTTCCTGCATTTCCTTCATGAAGTCATACATTCCTTCGGTTTCGTTGGGCAGGAGTGGAACTTCCATGTCTCTGCGGTCGGCAACGCGCAGGGTGTGGGTGCCGCCACAGATGTGGAGGCGCATCGGGTGGTCAGATAGCTTGTAGGCGGTTTCCTCGTCGCAGAGCAGAACTGAGGCGGACCCCACGCTCATGACGCAGCATTCCAGCATCCGCAGCGGGTCGCAGACCATTCGGCCACCTAGTACTTCCTCGACGGTATGTTTGCCCGGGTTCTGGGCGAAAGGCGAAGAGCAGGCGTACAACCGATTCTTGACCGCGATCTTCGCCCGGATTTCCTCGCTGACCTTGTAGATGTCGGCGAAGCGGCGGGCCATCGGTGCGTAGTAGCTGGCGTACATCCGCGCGAGCCGGGTCTCGAAGTCCTTGCAGGCTGCGGTCGAGATATAGAAGTTGCCTGTGCGGGTATCGACCTCGTCCATTCGTTCCCAGCCGGTGACCAGCGTGCAGTTGGAATAGCCCGAGGCGACTGTGTTGGCACCGACCAAGACCGCGTAGCCACCGGTGGCCCCGCCGGTCTTGACGCCGACGTTGGGTAGCGGGTCAAGCCCGAGGTAGTCATGAATCTTGGCTTCGCACAGGAGTTGGTCCTGGAAGTGATCGGCAAACTCCCCGTACACCGCCATGTTGACAAGACCTTTGACCTCATGCGGCGGCAGTTTGAGGTCGTTTTCCTCGAGCATCATCCGGAAGCCCCGCATTACCAACTCCTCCAGCTTGTACTCCGGGTACGACTTCCGGTAGTCGGTGGTTCCGGCCGCGACCATATAGACCGGGCGCTGGAACCGGGGAACGCGGAGGTTCCCTCTCTTGAACTTGATCATCGGTTTCCTCCTTGGTGAAACTAAGACAGCACGTCTATCCTGGTCCTGGCGCATAGTTGACGACGGGCCTCTGGCTACAGGCGGAGGCCGTCACCTAACCCGGGCAATCATAGGAGACGCAGCTGGCAAGTCAAGGTTGTCGGTTGTGGAGGCTCGGGTTTTCTTGAGGTCCGTCCCGGGGCAGTCGGATGGTGAAGACCGAGCCCTTGCCGTGCACCGATTCGACGCTGACCCCGCCGCCGTGTTCCCGGGCGATGGTCGCGACGATGGCGAGACCGAGCCCGGTGCCGGGGATGTCCGGCCGGTCCTGCCGGCTGACGCGCTGGAAACGATGGAAGAGCTTGTCGAGGTCCTCGGTCCTGATGCCGATGCCGCGGTCGCGAACCGACACCTCGACCGCGGCGCTGACCCCCTCTCCTTTATCCCCTCCCCCTTGAG
>DSBX01000252.1 GCA_011049385.1 Caldifarciminota bacterium
ATGTCTTCCTGCCAACGGTCCTTTCTACCCTGCATTGTCGTGGGGCTCCTTTCGGTTGGGCGTCACTACCTATTAGACTCCAGAACGCCCAGAAAGATGTCAATAGTTTTTCAACAGCCCCACCATCCCTACAACCAGTACGACTTCACGACCTGGCCGAGCGAGTCTGCCTGTTTCCGGGCGCTCTGGTTCCGCGGCGAGGAAGCCTGCTACATCAACGCCCGCGACACCGCCGGCATTAACCTCGTCCGCCAGCACATCGCCAACGGCTACACCTGCGTCATCGGCATCCAGGTCTGGGGCAATTTCGACAATATCCGTAGCTTCGGCAATATCTACTCGTCCAGCGAGCGCTACGGCACGATGCGGGGCTGGCACGCGGTGACCATCGTCGGCTACGACGACACGCTCACGACCGCGGACGGGCCGGGCGCTTTCCGGGTCGCCAACTCCTGGGGCACGGGCTGGGGCGACGCGGGCTGGTTCTGGATGACCTACGCGGCGGTGATGGACGAACAGATGAGCGGCCGCCAGGTCGAGTTCGTCCGCGACCGCATCGGCTACGAGCCGGTGCTCGTCGGCCGGGTGACCATCAGCCACCCGACCCGGGACCGGGTCGGCCTCGAACTCGGCGTCGCGCCGGTGGGGATGCCGCCCTGGTTCTACGAGTTCCGCTCCTGGCGCCGGGCCCACCTCGACCGTCCCTTCCCGGCGAACGCCATCGTCTTCGACCTGAGTGATGGTGCCGAGTTCCTGGTCGGCAACGACGAGGACCGGCTGTTCCTCGGGGCCTGGGACGACGTCAACGACAGCGCGGCCGGCACCATCACCGGCTTCTCGGTCGAGCATCTCGAGTGGGGCACGAGCGGGACGTCACCCGAGCCGCCGGTCGAGATACCGGACGGCGGCGGACCGGTGTTCATTGAGGCGGGCCTGCCCGCCGCGGGCGTCGCGGACCGACCCGAAGCGCGCCTGCCGAAACCCGCGCCACACCTCGGCCCGACCATAGCCCGGGGGGTGCTCAATCTTGCGGGCTTGGGACACAATCCCGATTCCCGGAGCGGAATCGGGTTATGTCCCGCGCCGGTCCTCCTCGACGCCGCCGGCCGGAAGGTAATGGACCTGCAACCGGGCAAGAACGACATCCGCCACCTCGCGCCCGGGGTCTACTTCGTCCAAGCAGAGGGTCAATGGTCTGAGGGGTCAAGAGCGAAGGTCGTGATCCAGCGGTAGGGCGGTAACCGCAGACCGCTACGGTATCAGGAGCCGGAACATCCGGCCGTCGGAACTGCCCTCCTCGCGCACGTAGAACAGCCACAGTCCGTTATCGGTGAAGCCGAAGATGCGGTTGTTCCAGCGGTCAATGTCGAGCAGGGTAACGCCGGTCCCGACAATCATCGCGCGCAGGTCGCCGGGCACGGTCCAGAACAGCCGCGGTGCGGCGCCGCCGGGCCCGGCCGCGACGCCGAGCAGTTCCACATCCCGCGCGTCGCCGCCCGCCGGAACGATGAACTCCGGGCCGGTACCGTCCGCACGCACCCGGCCGATCCGGCCCGCGATGCGCTCGGACCAGAACACCTGCCCGTCCGCCACCGCCAGCCCGTCATCGGCGGCCAGCGTACCGGGCGCAAGAAACCCCGGGCCGACCAGCGTCTGCGCCGGCCCGGTCACCGGCAGTTTCATCACCGCGACCTTTGCCGGGTCATTGGAGACGAGAAGGAAGTAGAGGTCTCCCCCGTCCACCGCCATCCGGCTCACGAATGTCCCTTCGCCGACCGGGCCGGCCAGGGCAAATCGCTCCCGGCCGGCTCCACCGGCACGCGGGTAGGAGGTTATCCGGGTGACATACCCGGTGTCGGCGACGGTCTCAAGCCAGGCCACATGCAGGTCGCCGGCGGTTACCGCGATGTCGTAGATCGAGGCGCTCCGCCCCGTGAACTCGAGAAACTGGACCGGCCGGGCGGTATCGCCCTTGCTTGCCGCCATTACCCGCCATTTCGGCTCGTCGCCGGAAACGTCCCGCTCCAGCCAGTAGAGCCCGGTACCGCCGTCAATGAACCGGCGAATCTCGTGCGGCCGGGTCGCGACCGTGTCGCGCTCAACCCCGTTGACGCTGACCCGGCGGACCTGCGAGAAGGTCCCGGCCGGCTCGACGTAGTAAACCCGGGACTCGTCCGCCACCAGCAGGCGCGCGGTCGTCGAGACCAGCGCCTCCGGCCTGCCGCCGCACAGCCCCTCGCGGACGTGGACGACCGCCAGCCCCTCCTCGCGCCGCCCCCGCTCGTCGGTGACGAAGACACGCACCGTGTCGTCCACTTCCTCGGACGGGGCGAGATAGAGCGTCGAGTCGCCGGTGGCCGGGTTGACGGTGCCGTGAGTCGGTTCCCAGCGGGCCTCGACCGTTCCCCGCGTCCGGACCCGCAGGAAGGACACGCCGCCTCTCGGCACCGTGTCCGGCGCGGCCCAGACCCGGTCAATCACCGGCGTCCGACCGCCGCAACCGAAAGTCAGCGTCATCAGCATCACCAGCGCAACGGCACGAAGGAAACTCATACCAGATGCTACCCCTTTCCCGCGCCCCGGGCAAGCCGATTCCGCCGGTGGGAACCGGCCCGACCGCCGCCCTCAAGCGGGCGAAACCAGACGTTCATGCTCTCCAGCCTGCCCGCGATGTTGGTGTTGTTGACCAGCCGTCCGGCCCACCGGTAGCCCAGCCGGGCGAAGACAACGTTCATCCCGACCGAGGCGGCCCGCGCGATGGTGTAGGCGGTGCGGATACCACGTTCGGTAGCGCGGCGTTCCAGGAAACCGAGCAGGTTCCCGGCCAGACTGCGGCCGCGCCGGGCCGGCCGGGTGGCGAAATCGGTCATCTCCGCGTTCCCGCCCTCGCGGTCCATCTCGGCCGAGGCGGCCGCGACCAGCAACGCGCCGTCCCAGACCCCGGCGAAGAGCGTTTCATCGCGCATCGCCCGGCGGATGTGGGCCGGGTCGTCAACCGGGAAAGGGTAGCTGTCGAAGGTCTCGCGGTAGAGAGCGGCCAGCGCCGACGCATCGGCTTCCTCACAGGCTCGCAGGACCCGGCCGGACGGCAGTGCCGGCCGCACCCGCCGGCCCGCCCGGGACTGCGCGTTCCTGAGAACCTCGCCGTCCGCCTCGGCCCGGGTGTCAAGCTCCCGGCCGGGTGTGAAGAACCGGGCGAGGAAGAGGCCGTTCTCGGCTCCGCGATACATCGCCGGCATTTTCGCCTCGACCGCGTAGCCGCGGGCGACGAACTCGCGGCCGACCGCTTCGGGAACCTTGGCCGAAACCTTGGAGTAGCCGCGCTCCCGCACCAGTTCCTCGAACCGGGCGAGCAGTTCGGCGGTATCTCCGGGCCGGGCCTTCATCAGGTAGACCCGGTCATTGTGCGGGCCGTGCTGGAACAGCGACCCGCCGACGCGCTCGATGGTGTCGGCCAGGACTCAGCCCCGGGTTACGAGCTTCCCGGCCCGGGCATGGCCCGCGATTCGGCCGACCGGACCGGTGTCGAGAACCCTGCCGCCGGACAGGTAGACGCCCTCGGTCGCGACCGATTCTGCGAACAGGAGGTTGTGGGTCACGACCACGAAGTTGGTCGTGTCCTTGAGACCCTTGAGCCAGGCGGCGAAGTCATCGGCGGTCTTGGCGTCGAGCGCGCTCGTCGGTTCGTCGAGAAACAGGTAGTCGGGCCGGAGAAGAAGCGCCCGGGCGATCGCGACCCGCTGGGCCTGGCCGCCACTGACCTGGCCCGGGTAGCTCTGGGCAAGGTCGCCGATGTCAAGCCGGTCGAGCATCTTCCTGGCCTCGGCTTCCGCCTCGTCCCCGGGCCGGCCGAGCACGTGCACCGGCGCGAGCATCATATTCTCGAGCACGGTCAGGTGGGGGAAGAGATACAGATGCTGGAAGACGATACCGACCCGGCGTCGGAACTCCCTTTCGGGGAGCGTTCGGATGTCGGCGCCGTCGAGACGGACCGTACCCTTCCGGAAGCGCAGGAACCGGCCGATGCACAACAGGAAGGTGGTCTTGCCGGACCCGCTCTCACCGAGCACCGCGGAAACCTTGCCCGGGGCGAATCTGACACTGACCTCCTTGAGCGCAAGCGCGCCGCCGGGATAGCGAAAGGAAAGCCGCTCGACCTCAATCATTGGCGAACCCCCGTTCCTTCATCCGGCGCTCGACCCGGCCCGCGAGTTTCATCAGCGGGAAAGTCACGATAAAGAAGAGAACGGCCGCGACCAGGTAGTAGGCCGGGTTCCAGGTGACGGAAACCACCGACCGGACGTTGGCTATCAACTCGCTGACCGTGATGACCGAAATCAGCGCGGTGTCCTTGATGAGGGCAACGACCGAGTTCATCAGCGGCGGCATCGCGATTCGGAAAGCCTGAGGCCAGACCACGAACCGAAAGACCTGCCAGGGACGCAAGCCCAGGGCCCGGCCGGCCAGCCGCTGGCCGGGACTGACGCTCATCAGCCCGGAACGAACCACCTCGGCCATGTACGCGGCGGAGTTGACGGTCAGCGCCAGAATCGAAGCCGCTATCGGGGAGAGACTGACGCCGACAACCGGAATCAGCGGCCAGCCGAAGTAGACGAACAGCAACTGGATCAGAATCGGAGTTCCCCGGATGAAATCCACGACCGCCCGCAGGACAAGACGAACGACTCCGCCGGGAAGGTTGAGCACGATGCCGACCGGGATGGAAACGAGAAACCCCAGCAGGAGCGAAGCGGCCGCGACCAGCAAGGTCAGGACAAACCCCCTGAGCAGGAAGGCCAGCGCGCGGCCGAAAGTCATCCTGTCGGCAGGCCCGGGCGCGTCCTCCCCCACCTCCTCCAACCCGAACTAGGCATCGAACAGGCTGTCCAGTTCGCCGGAGTGACGTAACTCGGCCAGCGCCCGGTTGATGCCCTCGAGCAGTTCGGGATTGTCCCTGGTCACCGGAATCCCGATGCGCTCTTCATAGAGCAGATCCCCGGCCGGCAGGAACGGCGCGCCGGCGGAACGGATCTGCCAGCGTCCGACCAGTCGGTCGCTGAGGAATCCGTCCAGGCGCCCGAGGGCGAGGTCCTGGAAGATCAGCTGGGAATCGTCGTAGGGAACGACCTCGACTTCGGGATGATGTCGGCGCAGATGATGCTCGTAGGTTTCCCCGACAACGACCCCGAGACGTCGTCCCCGGACATCCTCCATATCCTGGATTTCGTCAACCCGGTCACGGTGGATGAACAACTGGGCACCGGACAGGTAGTACGGGTCCGAAAACAGGGCCACCGCTTCGCGCTGCGGGGTAATGGCCATCGAACCGATAATGGCATCGTACCGCCCGGCCAGCAGACCGGCCAGGATACCATCCCATTCGGTAGTGACTATCGCCAGGGGCCGGTCCATGTGCCGGGCGACCGCCCGGGAAACCGCGACATCGAACCCGTCCAGTTCGCCGTGCTGGTCGTAGAAGCTGAAGGGCGGGTAGCGACCGGTCAGCGCGACCCGGAAAGGCTCGGCGGACAACAATGCCGCTCCCAGCAGGATGAGGGCGGCGACCTTCACCCGGGTCGAGCCGAGCCGGCTCACGATGCCCGTTCGGTCCCGGCTTCCTCGCCGTTCCGCCGGCGACGCCGTTCGTTATCCTCCGGCACCAGCACCTCGACATCCTCGGCATCGCTCAGGAGCGCGGCCAACCCGACCACGTTCTCCTCGCGCACGTCCTCGGTGTGCAGGTAGAGATCGCAGTCCGCACAGTTCCGGTCGCACTCGCGCATCGGGTACTCGTCGGGTTCGCGATAGGTGCTGATGACCCCTTCGTAGTTCCGCAGGGCGACCCGGTTGGTGGACCAACTCACGAGGTAATTGGGCATCACCGGTACCTTGCCTGCCCCGCCGGGCATGTCAATGACATAGGTCGGCACCGCGAACCCGCTGGTGTGACCGATGAGACTCTCGATGATCTCGATACCCTTGCCGATCGGGGTCCGGAAGTGGCTCAACCCTTCGGACAGGTCGCACTGGTAAAGGTAGTAAGGACGAACCCGGGCATAGACGAGCTTGTGAACCAGGCTCTTCATTATCCGCGGGCAATCATTGACCCCGGCCAGCAGTACCGACTAGTTGCCGAGCGGGAAACCGCCGTCCGCCAGCCGGGCCAGCGTGGCCCGCGAAGAAGCGGTCATCTCGCGCGGGTGGTTGAAATGGGTGTTGATCCAGAGCGGCTGGTGCTTCCTGAGCATCGCCACCAACTCGTCGGTGACCCGGTAGGGCAGCACGACCGGGGTCCGGGTGCCGATGCGCAGGACCTCGACCGATGGAATCGCCCGCAATTCGCCCAGTATCCAGTCGAGGTAGTCGTCCGCCAGCATCAGCGGGTCGCCGCCGGAGAGCAGGACGTCCCGCACCGCCGGGGTCCGCCGGATGTAGTCAATGCCCTTCAGGATCTCGTCCCGGCCCGGAATCGAATCCCGGTCGCCGACCTTGCGCTTGCGGGTGCAGTGCCGGCAGTACATCGCGCAGACGTTGGAAACGTGAAAGAGCACCCGGTCCGGGTAGCGGTGGGTTATACCGGGTACCGGCGAGTCCACGTCCTCGGCCAGGGGGTCGGTGAGGTCGCAGGGGACAACGTCCAACTCCTGGACCGAAGGAAAGGACTGCCGAAAGACCGGGTCGTTCCGCCAGTTCTGCGGGTCAACGAGCGACAGGTAGTACGGCGTCACGGCCAGCGGGAACTTCGAAACGGTCCGCTCGAGCCGGGTGCGCTCCTCCTGCTCGAACTCCACCCCGAGCAGTCGCTCGACGGTATCGATATCCCGGATGGTGTGGTGCAACTGCCAGCGCCAGTCCTGCCAGTTGCTCAGCAGGACGTCGGTGGAAATCCCATCAGCGATGCTCCGGGCCCGCACCGACAGCCGCGTCACCGACCGGGCGCTCCCGGGATTGACAGCCCAGTTGTCAGGATGCAACAGAACACGACAGTTCCAGTATACCAGATTGACAAGGTATATCAAGTCGTGCGGCTCCAAACC
>DSBX01000206.1 GCA_011049385.1 Caldifarciminota bacterium
ACATATAGCTAGTCTACCCGGTAACGCTGTCCAAGCAGGCAGGTATGACATTTTCGCGTTGTAGTTAGCTATGACATTATCGCGTTGCATCCACACCTGGCGGTCTGCTTCCTTGACCGTGGTCGGTTCTCGTCTAGAGTCAGGCGTGAGTCAGCACGGCGCGGTCGAGCGGCTTGGCCGTTGGCTGTTCCGCTGGCGCGGGCTGATCGGCTCGGTCGGGTTCGTGGTCGTGTTCTGGCTCGGCCGGCCGGGCTTCGTTTCCTGCCTCGTTGGGCTGCCCCTGCTGGCGGCCGGGCTCGCGCTCCGCTTCTGGGCGATGGGATACATCGGCGCGGACGCGCGGGCGGGCGAAGTCGGGGCGCAGAGTTACATCGGGGCCGGGCCGTACCGGTGGTTCAAGCTGAGCGCGCGGGCGTCGGCCGGGCACCCGCTCTACTTCGGGAATCTCCTGCTGGTGCTGGGTACGCTGGTCTGTTTCCGGCCGCCGGTCCTGCTCGGTCTGGTGGTGGTCGGGCTGTTTCTGTTTGAGTACCTGGCCATCGCCCGGGCCGAGGAGCGGTTTCTGAACCGGGAGTTCCGGGGCGTGGCACGACAGGACCTGCGGTTTGCGGCTCGCCGGGCCGCGCCGGAGTGGCGGGCCATCGTCACCGTCGCGGTGGTCTACGGGCTGGCCTGGCTCCGGGTATTGGCCCGCCTCTAGCCGTCGAACATCGGCAGTTTGACGCCCCGGGCACGGGCGACTTCCGCCGCCTCTTCGTAGCCCGCGTCGGCGTGACGTATCACGCCGGTGCCCGGGTCGTTGGTCAGTACCCGTTCGAGCCGGCCGTCCATTGCCTCGGTGCCGTCGCAGACGATGACCTGGCCGGCGTGGATGGAGTAGCCGATGCCGACCCCGCCGCCGTGGTGAATTGAGACCCAGGAGGCGCCGGAGGCGACGTTGAGCATCGCGTTTAGAAGCGGCCAGTCCGCGACCGCGTCCGAGCCGTCCTTCATCGCCTCGGTCTCGCGGTTGGGCGAGGCGACCGAGCCGCAGTCGAGGTGGTCGCGGCCGATGACGACCGGCGCCTTGATGCGGCCGTCGCGCACCGCGCGGTTGAAGGCGAGCCCGGTCTTTGCCCGGTCGCCGAGCCCGAGCCAGCAGATGCGGGCGGGCAGGCCCTGGTATGGTATCTCTGCGCCGGCGCGGCGGATCCAGTTCGCGAGCGGCCTGTCGTCCGGGAAGAGGTCGAGGATGATGCGGTCGGTCTCGGCGATGTCGGCCGGGTCGCCGGAGAGCGCGGCCCAGCGGAACGGGCCCTTGCCCTGGCAGAACAGGGGCCGGATGTAGGCGGGGACGAAACCGGGGTACTTCCAGGAGCCGACCTTGCCCGGGGTGCGGATTTCGGCTTCGGGCAGGTGGCCGCCTTCGACCGCCTTGCCGCGCAGGTTGTTGCCGTAGTCGAAGGTGACCGCGCCCATATCCTGGAGCCGGAGCATGAGCCGGACGTGCTCGGCCATGGTCCGGAACGAGGCGTCGCGGTACTTCGCCGGGTCCGCGGCGCGGAGCGAGACCGCTTCCTCGAAGGGCATCCCGGTCGGGACGTAGCCATCGAGTTCGTCGTGGGCCGAGGTCTGGTCGGTAAGCAGGTCGGGGACGACCTTGCGCTCGGCCAGCCGCCGGAGCAGGTCCACGATGTTGCCGCACCAGCCGATGCTGGTCGCCTGCCGCTTTTCCTTCGCGGCCAGCGCACGGTTGATTGCCTCGTCGAGGTCGTCAATGCGCTCGTCGAGGTAGCGCGGTTTCCTGGACGCCATCCGCCGGGCGATGCGGCCGGGGTCCACTTCCGCGCCGAGGTAGACCGCGCCGGCCATCACCGCGGCCAGCGGCTGGGCGCCGGACATCCCGCCCAGCCCGCCGGAGACGACGAGCCGGCCGGTCAGGTCGCCGGTGCCGAACTGCTTGCGACCGGCGGCGACAAAGGTCTCGTAAGTGCCCTGGAGGATGCCCTGGGTGCCGATGTAGATCCAGGAGCCGGCGGTCATCTGGCCGTACATCATCAGGCCGGCGGCTTCGAGTTCGTCGAAGTGGGGTTTGGTCGCCCAGTGGGGGACGAGATTCGAGTTGGCGATGAGCACGCGCGGCGCGTGGGGCCAGGTCCGGAAGACGCCGACCGGCTTGCCGGATTGGACGAGCAGGGTCTCGTCGTCGGCAAGCGCGCGCAGGGCGCGGATGATGGCGCGGTAGCAGTCCCAGTTTCGCGCCGCGCGGCCGGTGCCGCCGTAGACGATGAGCTCGCGCGGGTTCTCGGCGACCGCCTCGTCGAGGTTGTTCTGGAGCATCCGGAGCGCGGCCTCCTGAGGCCAGCCCTTGCAGGAGATGGTCGTGCCGGTTGGGGCCTTGACCGGACGGTAGCTGTTGTCTGATTTCATCATTGTCTCCTGCCTGAGGATAGAAACCGGGGCCGGGAAGTCAACGCAGGAAGGGAGATGGGGCTCGGGGTCGCGTTGACCGCGCGGGGGGATGAGGTATAATTGGGGACGCCTGAGGCTTGACGCGAGAAGCGCCGGAAGTTACCGGCGTTCCGTCTCCCCGCCCCGGGCACTCGGTAGAGAGACCTGGTTCCTTGTGCAGGAGGTGTGATGATGCGACGGTTGTCGTTCGGACTCCTCGTTCTGGCAATGACCGTTTCGTTGGCCGGCGGAGCCGTTTCCTGGCAGAGCCGGTTCGACGGCGGCGTTCTTTCTCTTGACATTCCTGTTCCCGCGTTCCATGATGCCGATAACGACGCCGGAAGCTTCGTCGCGCTGGAACTGTCGGGCGCCGGGTTGAGCGACGAGTACGGCGCGCCGGCCCTGCCGGTCTACCGACGGCTGGTCGAGGTGCCGCACGGCGCGGTGGTCAGCCTGACCGCCCGGCCCGGCGAAGTCACGCGTTACGAACCGGCGCGGGTGCTGTTGCCGGTCCAGTTCCCGGTGCCGAAGAGCGGCCCGGCTCCGGAGTTCGCCCTGGACGAGAAGCTCTACGCGCAGGACGGTTGGTACGGCGAAATCGGGGCACGACTGGTCGAGGCCGGGGTTATGCGCGGCCATCGGTTGGTGCTGGTTGAGATAACGCCGGCACGGTACAACCCGGTTCAGGGTGTGCTGGAGCTGGCGCAGGGCGTCAGCGTACAGATGAACTGGATCGGGGCGGACTGGGGGCAGACCCGGGCCCGGGCCGAACGCTATGACAACACGGTGTTCCGGAACCGGCTTGCCGGTGTGACCGTCAACCACGGCGACTTCGGCTTCAGCCCGCCCCCGGACCTGCCGGTCGGCTATCTCATCATCGTGCCCGACGACTGGGAAGAGAACGTCCGGCCGCTGGCCGAGTGGCGGCGGCGCAGGGGCCACCACGTCTTCGTGCGTAACCTGTCCCAGGTCGGCGGCGGCGCGGCGAACACGGTCCGCAACTTCATCAAGGATGCTTACGACAACTGGCCGGTTCCGCCGAGCTTTGTCCTGCTGGTCGGCGACGTGGACCGGATCGGCCATTTCACCGGCCAGGGCACCGGCAGTCCGCCCACGGACCTGAACTTCGCCCTGCTTGACGGCGACGACTACCTGCCGGATTTGGACCTTTCCCGGGCTTCGCTGGCGAACGCGGCCCAACTCGATACTTTCGTCCATAACGTCATCACCTACGAGCAGGCAGGCGGTACCGGCGGCCGCGACTGGCTTAACCGGGCCTACTTCATCGCGTCCAACGACGCAGGGTTTCACCAGGTCGCCGAAGCCACGCACGCTCACGTGATGCAGAAGCTGAGGGGATACGGGCTCGAATGCGATTCGCTCTGGCTCTACTATAACCAGGGCACCCCGATTGCCGAGGCGATAAACGCCGGGCGAGCCTGGGTCACGTATTCCGGCCACGGCAGTACGACGAGTTGGGCCGACCCGAGTCCGAGCTTCGGCATCCCCGCCGTGCGGAACCTGACCAACGTGGATATGATTCCCTATGTCCAGACCTACGCCTGCGTGTCCGGTGACTACACCTACGGCGAGTGCTTTTCCGAGGCCTGGATTCGCAACGGCCGGCGTGGTGCTCTCGCCCACATCGCGTCGAGCGTGAACTCGTACTGGACCGAGGACGACACGCTGGAGCGGCGGGTGTACGACTGCATGTTCGATTCGAGCTTCCATTGGATAATGGGCGGCTACAACCGGGCGAAGCTGATCTACTTCGAGCAGATGGGCCACTCGGGGATGACCCGGCGCTACCTCGAGATGTACAACCTGATGGGCGATGGCGCGATTGACGTCTATGCCGGTGTGCCGCGCACGCTTTCGGTGAGTTACCCGCCGGTGATACCGATGGGCAGTTACCCGCTGACGGTGCGCGTGAGCGAGGGGAAGAACCCGGTACGCAACGCGCTCGTCGGGGTGACCGCCCGGGACGACACCACGCTGTTCGCGGCCGGGTACACCGACGCTTCGGGCGAGGTGACGCTCGTTATCCATACGACCGTGCCCGACTCGGTCTTCGTGACCGTGACCGGCCACAACCTCGAACCTCATCTCGGGGCCTGTCTCGCCCTGCCCTCGAGCGGGCCGTACGTGATGTACTTAAACCACGTCGTGGACGATTCGGCCGGGGGCAACAATGACGGTATCGTCAACCCGGGGGAGACCATCAACCTGCCGATGTGGGTGAAGAACTGGGGTTCGGCGCCGGCGGTCGGGGTCGAAACGCGGCTGCGTACCGGGGACCAGTCGGTCACGCTGAGAGATTCGGTCAAGCAGTTCGGGACGATCGCCGCCGGCGACTCGGCTCAAACCGGGGCGGTCGGGTTCGGCTTCTCGGTTTCCGCCGCCTGCACGAACAACCACCCGATGCGTTTCATCGTCCGCTCGCGTGACAACCTCGATTCGATCTGGGAGACACCGCTGACGCTGTTCGTGGGCGCACCGGTGCTCGACTACGCGGCGCACGAGGTCAACGACCCGCCGCCGGGCGGCAACGGCAACGGGATGCTGGAGCCCGGGGAAACCGGGAACCTGGTCGTGGTCTTGCGCAATCTCGGTCGCGGTCACGCCTACGGCGCGACCGCGAAACTGCGTTCGGGCGACAGCCGGCTGGTCGTGCTCGATTCGCTCGGCTCCTTCAGCACGATCAACCGCGACACGCTGGGCAGTAACGTTGCCGACCCGTTCCGGGTCGAGGCGGACGCTTCGATTCCGCGCGAGACCGAGGTACCCTGCACGCTGATTGTCTCTGTCGGCGAGACCGAATGGGTCAGGGTATTCACGCTCGAGATCGGCGCGCTCCGAACCTGCGACCCGATTCCGGACAACGACAGCCCGGCCCGGTACTACGCCTATGACGTGACCGACACGCTCTACACCGAGGCCCCGGTTTTCGACTGGCTCGATATCAAACCACTCGGCACCCGCTTGCCGATAACCGGCGACGACCAGACCGTCCAACTTGACCTGCCGCCCGCCTTCGGCCCGTTCTACTTCTACGGCCGGCGCTTCACCCGGCTTTCGGTCTGCGGCAACGGGTTCATCGCGCCCGGGCAGACGACCCGGACCGCGTACAACAACACTCAGATTCCCACGGCCAGTGCCTCAACGATGCTGGCCCTGCTCTGGGATGACCTCTACCCGCCGACCTCGGGCGGAATCTGGTGGTACCACGACGAAGCCAGCCACCGCTTCATCATCCAGTTCGATTCGATGCCGACGTTCTCCAACCGTGACATCTTCGACTGGTACCAGCTCGTCATCTACGACACGACCCGGGCGGCCCCGGACGGTAACAGCGTGTTCGAATACCATTACCTGACCGCGAGCAGTTGCGGCTCGGCCACCGTCGGCATCAACGATTCGACGACGGTCATCGGTATCCAACACGTCTTCGACAACAACTACCATCGTGCCGCCGCTCCGCTGGTGCCCGGGATGGCAATCCGTTTCACGACCGTCGAGCCGCGGGTCGGGATCGCCGAGCGCGCCGGTGACGGTGGCCCGGCGGTTGGCTTCCGGCTTGAGCCCAGCCGGCCCAACCCGATGCGGGGCGCGGCCCACATCAGTTTCAGCCTGCCGTATGAGACGGAGGTGCGGCTTTCGGTCTATGATGCATCCGGCCGTCGGGTGCGCGAGTTGCTCCGTGGGGCCGGGCGGACAGGACGGCAGACGGTAACCTGGGACGGCAGGGACGATGCGGGTCGGGCGGCGGCTCGCGGCGTGTACCTGTACCGCCTGGAGGCCGGCGGCCGCAGTATCTCGCGCAAGCTCATCCTGACCGACTGAGAGCCGCGGTGACCACATCGGCAATACGGATGGGCCTGGCGGTGCGCCAGGTTGATGCACGGCTTGCCGAGCGGTTCAAGGAATACCCGGACGCGTTGCCGCTTACCCACCCGGCGGCGCTGGCCGATTTGAAGCCGGAGCTCCACTGGCAGGGAGGGGTGCTCGTGCGCTATCGCGGCGACGAGTTCGGTCGGCTCGAACCCCTGGCCCGACAGCTCGAGGTCAACCGCTGTCACGCCGAAGCCAGGCTGGCGCTCGCTCGCGCCGGTGAGTTGGAGTTGGAGCCGGATGACGAAGAGTTGACCTTGCAGCGGGCACTCGGAATCCTGCCCGGACGCGAGGATCTGCGATTCCTGGAGCTGGCGAGTCATCGCGAACTCGCGCCCGATTACATGACCAGCAATCCGCACCGCTTCCTGCACGGGGTTTCGCTGGTCGAGCGGGAATTCGGTACCGCCGCCGCGTTCGGCTACGGCTTCTTCCTGCTTGCCGGCGTCAGGGCCAATGAAGACCTCGCCAAGTATGGCCGCCGGCTTGATGAGGCCTTCGACCGGCTGACCCGGCGGCCCGCGGTCGCGCAACTGCTGGATAAGGGCGGAACCGGCCTGCGCAAGCTCAAGGGTTCCGAACGTATTCAGCTCATCCGTGAGACCCTGTCGGCTCTCTGGCACGAGCCGAAGCTGAGG
>DSBX01000097.1 GCA_011049385.1 Caldifarciminota bacterium
CGAAGGTGGACCAGCGTGTTCTTCTGTTGCCTGTCCTGGACCTTGACGAGGTGCTGGCCACGCGGGTATCATTCCTCACGTGCAAGCGCCGACCAGGGGGTCACGATGTGCCGTGGCAGACCCTGTCCGCGGGCGGGGTTGCTTGCGGGCGTTCGGCATCCGGTTATACTTTATATCAAGGAGATACGATGAAGTTTGTGATAACGTTGTCTCGGGATGAGGATGGGATGGTCATTGCCGAGTGCCCGGCGATTCCGGGTTGTGTCAGCCAGGGCAGGACCGAGGCCGAAGCCGAGGCTAATGTCCGCGAGGCAATTCAGGCCTGCCTTGAGGTGAGAGCCGAGCAGGGAATGCCCTTGACCGTATCCACCCGACAGGTCGAAGTAGCGATCTGATGCCGCCGGTACCGCTGCTCAAGCCCCGCGAGGTCATCCGGGCATTCGAGCGTCTGGGTTGGACGGTTGCCCGTCAACGCGGCAGTCATGTCATCATGACCAGAGAGGGGCATATCGCCAGTCTATCAATTCCCGACCACCCCGAAGTCGCGCGGGGCACGCTTCGTAGCCTGGTCGCAAGAGCCGGCCTGACTGTCGGCGAGTTCATCGCCGCGCTGGAACGGTAGTCGCCAGCAGGGCTCAGTTTCCCAGTACCGGCACGACCCCGCCCGCGTCCGGGATGAGATAGACCTTGGCGTCCGGGCCGGTTTCGGCCAGCGCGGCGTCGAGCGCGGACTGGGCACACCGAAACGGCCGCATGTGGGCCCTGCCGGCGGTCTCATCGTCAATCGCCATCACCGTCCAGAGTCGGACGGTTTCCATTATCCGGGCGAGCCGGGCGGATTTGTGCCAGCCGAAGTTGCGCGAAGGCGGGTTCGTGAGCAGGTCCGCAGGCCGCGCGTAGTCGTCGAAGACTTTGAGGAAGTCGTCGTCGCCGGTGCCCTGGCGGCAGGCGGAGACGCAGATGTGGATGCCGGGCGATTTCACAACCGGCCGGGCGAACTCGACCGCGCGTTGGGATTGGTAGAAGTTGATGTCGTAGGGCGCCTTGAGGACGCTGACGACGATGTCGGCCGGCTCCGGGACGGTGCGGGCATAGACCGTGCGGCTGTCGAGCGCGCCGGCCGCGAGCGTCGTCTCGAGGTCGCCGTAGTAGAGCGAGTGGGGGTCGTGGTTGCGGTCGAGGACGCACTGGAGCGAGAAGACCGGCCGGATGACCATCCGGGCCGCCTCGGCCATATCTTCGTGCACCGGGTTGCTGGCGAGGCGCAGGGTTTCGAAGCCCGGCTCGATGACGTGGCGTGGTTGCGGGTGATGGTTTCTTCGCCGGCGATGCCGGGCAGGAACGTCTTGCGGCCGCCGGTGAAGCCGGCGAAGTAGTGGGGTTCGACCGAGTTCACCGCGATGACCGCCTCGGTCCACATCAACTCACGGTTGAACCAGACGTCCGTGCCCCGGCCGGTGCGGCCGTTGAAGAAGAGCCGTTTCGAGTCCCGGCAGTCGTGAAAGCCGACGCAGTTGTGGTGCCGGGCGAGCAGGTCCGGGCCGAGGATGCGCTGGAGTTCATCGTCGGAAGGGGAGCGGTGGGTGCCGAGCGCGATGAGGATGCGGACGTCGCGGCCGGCAAGCAGGGGCTCGAGCGGGCTCAAGGCGAGGTTGTTGGGGGTCGGCCGGGTCTGGTCGTTGACGATGATGAGCACGCGGTGATGGCCGGTGAGGAACTCTTCGGCCGCGGCCGCGGCCTGGCGGAGCTGTTCCGCGATGTCCTGGAGCGGGCGGACCTTGTTGGGCTCGATGACGCCGATGAGGTTGCGGTCCGGCACCGCCAGCGGCATCAGGGTCACGCCGAAGGCAAGCTCAAACTGCGCCATCCGGAGCGTTCCTCAGCGCGGGTCCGGCGGCTGGCTGAGCTCGACCAGGACGCCGCCGGTCGAGGCCGGGTGGACGAAGGCGATCCGGTACCCGTGCGCGCCGGCTACCGGCTGTTCGTTGATGAGCCGGACCCCGGCGGCTTTGAGCCGGGCGAGTTCGGCCTCGATGTCGTCAACCTCGAAGCAGAGGTGCTGGATGCCCGGGCCGCGCTTCTCGATGAACTTCGCGACCGGCGAGTCGGGCGCGGCCGGCTGGACCAGTTCGATGCGGCTCTCGCCGACCGGGATGAAGCCGACCTCGACCTTGTTCGAGGCGACGTGCTCGCGACCGGACATCTGAAGGCCGAGCAGGGCTTCCCAGGTGCTTGCCGCGTCGTCGAGGTTCGAAACCGCGATGGCAACGTGGTTGATACGTTTGATCATATTGTCTCCTTACCTGCCAAGAGAACAGGAGTTACCGTCAAGAACGCCAGGAGTTCACGGCACGGGTGCTGGCGCACAGGGCTGTTACGGAAGAGGAGTAGTGAACAAGTGGTCCGGTGGGCGAGTGAGGACGAGAAGTCAGCGTCCATCGGCGTTAATCGGCGGTTGCTTCCGAGCCTCGGGTGCGGGTTCCGGCCTTGGAGTCCATTCCCCTTGGCGTTCTTGTCGGTTCAACTACCTGCGGTCGTGTTCGCCGAAGACCGTTCGGAGCGCGTCGGAGACTTCGCCGACCGTCGCGCCGGCCCGGACCGCGGGGAGTATCGCGTCCATCAGGTTGCCGTCGCCGCGGGCGGTCTCGGCGACCGCCGCCAGCGACCGGGCGACCGCATCGGTGTCCCGGCCCGCCCGGAACCGGGTGAGTTCTCGGGCCCGGACGCGCCCCAGTTCTTCATCTACGCGGAGCAGTTGCGGCCGCTCGCTCTCCGCTTCGGCGTACTTGTTGACGCCGACCACGATGCGCTCCCGCTTCTCGAGGTTCTGCTGGTGGCGGTAGGCGGTCTCGGCTATCGCGTCCTGCATGAAGCTCTGCTCGATGGCCGCGGTCGCACCGCCGAGCGTTTCGATCTTCTCGATGAGCCGGCGGGCGCGTTTCTCGATCTCATTGGTCAGGTGTTCGACAAACCAGGAGCCGGCGAGCGGGTCAACGGTGTCGGCGATGCCGGTCTCGTGGGCGAGAATTTGCTGGGTGCGGAGAGCGATCGTTACCGAGCGCTCGGTCGGCAGGGACAGCGCTTCGTCGCGGGAGTTGCTGTGCAGGCTCTGGGTGCCGCCGAGCGCGGCGGCCAGCGCCTGGTAGGCGACCCGGATGACGTTGTTGTCCGGTTGCTGAGCGGTGAGCGTGACCCCGCCGGTCTGGGTGTGGAAGCGGAGCATGCAGGATTTGTCCGAGGCCTGCCAGCGTTCGCGCAGGAGCCGGGCCCAGAGCCGGCGGGCGGCGCGGAACTTGGCAACTTCTTCGAGAATGTTGGAGTGGGCGGCGAAGAAGAAGGACAGCCGGGGCGCGAACTTGTCGATCGCGAGCCCGGCCGCAAGCGCGGACTTGCAGTACTCTAGACCGTTGGCGATCGTGAAGGCGAGCTCCTGGACCGCGTCCGCCCCGGCTTCACGCATGTGGTAGCCCGAAACGCTTACCGTGTTCCAATTTGGGACCGCCCGGGCGCACCAGGCGATGATGTCGGTGACGAGCCGCAGCGAAGGCCGGGGCGGGAAGATGTAGGTGCCCCGCGCGACGTACTCCTTGAGCAGGTCGTTCTGAATCGTGCCACGGAGAGTGCCGGTGTCCGCGCCCTGGCGTTCGGCGAGCACGCAGTACATCGCGAGCAGGATGCCGGCGGTGGCGTTGATGGTCATCGAAGTCGAGACCTTGTCGAGCGGGATGCGGTCGAACAGCGCGGCCATATCGTCGAGCGATGAGATGGCGACCCCGACCTTGCCGACCTCGCCCCGGGCGAGAAGGTGGTCGGAGTCGTAGCCCATCTGGGTGGGCAGGTCGAAGGCGACCGAGAGCCCGGTCTGGCCCTGTTCGAGCAGGTAGCGGTAGCGGGCGTTGGTCTCACGTGCCGAGCCGAAGCCGGCGTACTGGCGCATCGTCCAGAAGCGGGAGCGGTACATCGTCGGCTGGACGCCGCGGGTGAAGGGCCAGGTGCCGGGCTGGCCGAGGTCCCGGCGGTAGTCCAGCGCTTCGGCATCGAGCGGGGTGTAGACCCGCTCGACCGGGATGCCGGAAGGGGAGAGGAATTCGTCCCGGCGCTCGGGCGCGCGTTCGAGCGCTCGGGCGAGCACCTTCTGTTCCCAGTCGGTGAAGAAGCGGCGCAGGTCGTCCATCGGCTAGAGCGGGATGTTGCCGTGCTTGCGGGGTGGGTTCTCGACGCGCTTGTCCTTCAGCACGTCGAAAGCGCCGATGACCCGCCGCCGGGTGTCCTTGAACTCGACGACCTCGTCCACGAAGCCGAGCTCGGCCGCCTTGAAGGGATTGCCGAACTTCTCCTCGTATTCGTTAACGAGCTCGCGGCGGCGTTCTTCGCGGTCTTCTTCGTCCTCGATGCCGCGGAGCTCCCTGCCGTAGAGAATGCGCACCGCGCCCTCCGAGCCCATCACCGCAATCTCGGCGGTCGGCCAGGCGTAGTTGAAATCGCCGCGGATGTGTTTCGAGGACATCACATCATACGCGCCGCCGTAGGCGCGGCGGGTGATGACGGTGACCTTGGGCACGGTCGCTTCGCAGTAAGCGTAGAGCAGTTTCGCCCCGTGGCGGATGATGCCGCCGTACTCCTGGCCGGTTCCGGGCAGGAAGCCGGGCACGTCTTCGAAGGTGAGAATCGGGATGTTGAAGGCGTCGAGGAAGCGGACGAAACGGCCGGCCTTGACCGAGGCGTTGATGTCGAGACAGCCGGCGAGATGCTGGGGCTGGTTGGCGACGATGCCGACGACCCGGCCGGCGAGGCGGGCGAAGCCGATGACGATATTCTTCGCCTGGAACTTCTGGACCTCGTAGAAACTGCCGTTGTCCACCACCCGCCGGATGATCGCGGTCATGTCGTAGGGCTTGCGGATGTCGTCCGGGATGATGTCCTCAATGCCCTCGACGTCCCGGTCGGCCCGGTCCCGAGGCGGCTCGGCGGGCGGGCCTTCGCGGTTGCTCGAAGGCAGATAGGAAAGCAGTCGCCGGCATTCCTGGAGCACGTCCCGGTCATCCAGTCCTTTGAAGTGGGCGACGCCGGAGACGGCGTTGTGGGTGTCGGCGCCGCCCAGCGCTTCCTTGGTGACCTTCTCGCGGGTGACGGCGTGGATGACTTCGGGCCCGGTGATGAACATGTAGCTGGTCTTCTCGGCCATCAGGATGAAGTCGGTCAGCGCGGGCGAGTAGACCGCACCGCCGGCGCAGGGGCCGAGGATGCAGGAAACCTGGGGGACGACGCCGGAGGCGAGGGTGTTGCGCAGGAAGATGTCGGCGTAGCCGCCGAGCGAGTCCACGCCTTCCTGTATCCGGGCACCGCCGGAATCGTTCAGGCCGACGACCGGCATCCCGACCTTTGTCGCCAGGTCCATCACCTTGCAGACCTTCTCGGCAAAGACCCGAGAGAGCGTGCCGCCGAAGACGGTGAAGTCCTGGGAGAAGACCGCAATCGGCCGACCGTTGACCAGCCCGTGGCCGGTCACGACCGCGTCACCGGCAATCCGCTTCATGTCCATTCCGAAGTCCGAGCAGTTGTGGACCCGGAGCCGGTCGAGTTCGGTGAAACTGCCCGGGTCGAGCAGGACGTCAATCCGCTCCCGGGCGGTCAGCTTGCCTTCGGCGTGCTGTTTTTCGACCCGCTTCGGGCCGCCCCCGCCGAAGGCCTCGGCGTTGCGGCGGGCCAGTTCGGCTCTGACCCGGTCGCGGTGGGTACCTTCGCCGGCCGGAGTCTGATTCTCGTTCGTTTCACTCATAATCGGGTAGTAAGCTAGGGCGAAGCGGACGTCCTGTCAAGCGGAGCGAGGGCGAAACCGGCGGTTGACTGTCACGGCGGCGGGGCTATGATTGGGCGTCGTTTCACTTTAACAGCCGGCTCAGCCCGCCGAACAACTCCACTGGCAGGGTCCGGGGACGATAACGGCACGGCAGGGTCGGTCCAAGGAGGTTCTGTGCACAAGAAGCTGTTCATCCCGGGACCGACAGAGGTCCGGGAGGAAGTACTCAAGGCCCAGGCCAACTGGATGATTGGCCACCGCTCGAAGGACTTCGGCGAACTCTACCATCGCTGTGTCACCAAGACCGCCCAGGTGCTGGACACGAAGCATCACGTGATGTGGTTCACCTCTTCGGGGACCGGGACGATGGAAGGCGCATTGCGCAATACCGTGACCGGCAAGGTCTTGCATACCGTCAACGGCGCGTTCAGTTCCCGTTGGTACAAGATCTCGCAGGCCTGCGGCAAGGACGCGGCGAAGATTGACGTGGAGTGGGGCAAGGCGGTCCAGCCGGAGATGATTGACGCCGAACTCGCCAAGGGCGGCTACCAGGCCATCACCCTGACCCAGAACGAGACGTCAACCGGCGTGCGTGTGCCGATCGAAGAAATCGCCAGGATGATGCAGGAGAAGTATCCCGATATCCTCATCCTCGTTGATGCGGTGTCCGGGCTGATGGGCGACTGGTTCGAGATTGACAAGCTGGGCCTGGATGTGGTCGTGGCCTCGTCCCAGAAGGCGGTGGCCCTGCCGCCCGGGCTGGCGGTCGCGATCGTGTCCCAGCGCGCGCTCGATAAGTGCCGCACCGTTACCGACCGCGGCTACTATTTCGACTACGACGCGATGCTCAAGCGCTACGACAAGGACCACCAGACGCCGACGACGCCGGCGATCTCGCTCTTCTGGGCGCTCGACGTCCAACTTGACGCGATGCTCAAGGAGACGATGCCCGGCCGCTACCGCCGTCACGTTGAGATGGCCGAGTACACCCGCGGCTGGGTGCAGAAGCACTTCGCGCTCTTCCCCGAGCCCGGGTTCGAGTCGGTGACGTTGACGACCGCCACCAACA
>DSBX01000046.1 GCA_011049385.1 Caldifarciminota bacterium
ATAAACATATGTTTACCAGACCTCGTAACCGTCGCCGGAGAATCCTGGAGTTCGTGGCCCGCCACTTGGAGCGCCGCGGCCATTCGCCCAGCGTCCGTGAAATCGGGGCCGCGGTCGGCATCAGGAGCACCCGGGCGGTGAAGTATCATCTTGACATCCTCGTCGCCGAGGGAAAGCTGGTGCGGGTCGCGGGCCGGGCCCGCGCGCTTTCGGTGCCCACCCGACCGTCCGCCGCCCTGCCCCTCGTCGGCCGGATTGCCGCCGGCGCGCCCACGCTCGCGCTCGAAAACGTCGAGGACCACATTTCGCTCGCCCGGTTCGAGGGCTGTTTCCTGCTCCGGGTCCGGGGCGAGAGCATGCGCGGGGCCGGGATAATGGACGGCGACCTCGTCATCGTCAACGGCGGGGCCGAGGCGCAGGCCGGGGACATCGTCGCCGCCCGCATCGGCGAAGAAGCGACGGTCAAGTACTTCCGGCCCGGCGCGGGCAAGGTGACGCTCGAGCCCGCCAACCCGGAGTTTCGGCCGATCGTCGTCGTGCCCGGGGAGAATGACTTCGCCCTCGCCGGGGTCGTCGTCGGCCTCCTGCGCAATTACCGCTGAGGCGGCCCGGTGGTCACCAACCGCATCAACGAAAGAGTCCGGGTCTACGCGGTCCACGGCGCGCCCGGCGAGCGCTGTGCGCCGCACGAGCGGCTCCGGCCGGTCGCGTTCTGCTGGCGCAACCGGCAGTACCGGGTGAGCGAAGTCACCTACGTCTGGCGTGAGAGCCGGGGCGAGTCCGAGCGCTACCACTTCGCGGTCACCGCCGGGAACAACGTCTACGAACTGCTCTACGAAACCCGGTCGCTGAACTGGACCCTGGCCTCTGTCGCCTGCGAAGGATGAAGCCGGGGCCGCGCCTGGTCCTGCACGTGGATATGGACGCGTTCTTCGCATCGGTCGAACAGCGAACCTACCCGTTCCTGCGCGGCCGGCCGGTCGGGGTCTGCGGCGACCCGGAGGGCCGCACCGTCGTCGCGGCGGCTTCGTACGAAGCCAAGCGCCGGGGCGTCAAGACCGCGATGACCGTGCCCGCGGCCCGGCGGCTCTGTCCCGATATCGTGCTCGTGCCGGGCGACCCGGCCAAGTACATAGACAGCTCGGTCCGCATCCTCGCGATTTACGGGGAGTACACCGACCTGGTCGAAGTGTTCTCGATTGACGAGGCGTTCCTCGACGTCACCGGCTCCGCGCATCTCCACGGCGGCGCGGAGGCGGTCGGGCGGGCGATCAAGGCCGAGGTCCGCCGCCGGCTCGGGCTCAACTGCTCGGTCGGCGTCGCCCCGAACAAGCTCGTCGCCAAGCTCGCCAGCGACCTGTCCAAGCCCGACGGCCTCCTCGTCGTCAGGCCCGAGGACCTGCCCGCGCTGATGGCCGCGACCCCGGTCGAAAAGCTCTGCGGCATCGGCCCACGCACCCGGGAAGAGCTGGCCCGGCTCGGCATCCGGACCTGCGCCGAGCTCGGCCGCTATCCCGAGCGCCGACTGGTCGCGCGGTTCGGCGTCAACGGCGCGAAGCTCTCCCGGATGGGCCGGGGCGAGGACCCAAGCCCGGTCCGGCCCGGCGTTCAGGCGCCGGACGCGAAATCGGTCGGCCACTCGCTGACCCTGGCACAGGATACCCGCGACCCGGCAATCATCCGCCGCCACCTGCTCCAGCTTTCCGAGCAGGTCGGCCGCCGGTTGCGCCGCGACGGTTACGCGGGCCGAACGGTCAGCATCGTCATCCGCTATGCCGATTTCACGACCCGGGCGCGCCGGCACAGCCTGGCCGGGCACTTAAGCGACGGCTACCGGGTCTACGCGGCCGGGCTGAGGCTGTTCGGCGAGCTCTACGAAGCCGGCCGGTTCGTGCGCCTGCTCGGCATCAGCGTCTCGACGCTGACGCGCAACTTCGCGCAGGCGGAACTCTTCAACTCCCCGGAGACACCGGCCGGGGATATGCTCCTCCGGGCCACCGACCTCGTCAACGACCGATTCGGCGAGTTCGCCGTCGCCCGGGCCGGTCTTATCCGCCGCGCCCCGGCGAGCCGGGTCATCCCACCGTCCTGGCGGCCGCGCCGGGACTGAAAAGAGCCGACCCCGCCCGCAGGCGGGGCCGGCCGCAGTCTTCCGTATGCCTACCGGGCCGCGGCCGGGGCATCGCCCCAGTCCGCGGGCTGGGGCCGCTCGCCCGGCACCGGCTCGCCGTCCTCGTCGTAGCCGAGGTCATCCTCGGGCGCGTCCTCCGCGGCGATGTCGAAGAAGTTCTGCATCGCCCGGAGCGCGGCCGCGCTCACCGCCGGGCCGGGCAGTTCGAACCACCGCGTCTCCGCGCCCGCCTCCCCGAAGAACCGCTCGACCGCCGATGCGGTTTCGGCCGGGCCGGCAACGAACACCTCCAACTCATCCGCGCCGGGGATGCCGGCCAGGATTCCCAGGTCCACGCTCCCGGCCAGCGCCAGGCCGCCGAAGAGGTCGTCGTGGTGCAGGACGACCCAGGCCGCCGCGGTCGCGCCCTGGCCGAGCCCGAGCAGGAGCCGGTGGTCCGCCTCAACCCGGTAATGCTCCTCGACTTCGGCCAGCGCCGAAAGCACCATCTCCTCGCCGGCCCGGGCCGAACGCCGGCGGCTGGCCGGGTCATCGTCCTCGCCGGCCTGCCGGAACCAACTGTAGCCGACCCCGGCCTCGAACGGCGCGCGCACCGAAAGCAGGATGAAGTCGGGCATGAAGAAGAAACCGGCGTCCCACAGCGCGGCGGGCTGGGTCTCACTGCGGTCATAGCCGTGGAGCGCGACGAGCAGGGGATAGCTCTCGGCCGGATCGTAGCCGTCGGGCAGGCGCACCGTGAAATCGGCCGGGATCTCGGGCTCGTGCGGTTCGATTTCGGCCGCGCCCGGGCCGCCGCAGGCCGCCAACAGCAGGCAACAGGTGACCAAAGTTCTCAAGAAAATCTCCTTTCGGCACGAAGGCTCAACGGCGAAAAGCCTAAGGAAAACACGTCCGCGGTCAAGTGCGCGGCGTCAGTCCGCCCCGACGCCCCACATCCGCCCCCCGGGCAGGATGCCGCCCTGCACCCGGCCGACCAGGGTCCGCCCGGCGAACGGGGTGTTCCGCGAGCGCGAGACGAGCTTGTCGCGGTCGCAGGTCCACTTCTCGCGCAGGTCAAGCACGACCAGCTCCGCCTCGGCGCCGACCGCGATGCGCGGCACGGGCAGGCCGATCACCTCGGCCGGGGCGGCGGTCAGCCGGGCGATGAACTGCGGCAGGCGCATCAGACCCGAAAGCACCAGCGCCTCGTAGCCGAGACTGAAGGCGGTTTCCAGCCCGACCATCCCGGCCGGCGCGTTGTCGAACTCCACCTCTTTCGCGCCGCGGGTGTGGGGCGCGTGGTCGGTGGCAATCGCATCAATGGTACCGTCGGCCAGCCCGGCGAGGACCGCCCGGCGGTCGGCCTCACCGCGCAGGGGCGGGTTGACCTTGAAGTTCGTATCATAGCCGGCGAGCGCCTCGTCGGTCAGGGTGAAATGATGCGGGCAGGCCTCGGCGGTGACCGCGGTGCCGCGGCCCTTGGCCCAGCGCACCAGCTCGACCGTCGCCGCGCAGGAAACGTGGCAGAGGTGGAGCCGGGTGCCGGTCAGGTGGGCGAGCAGGATGTCGCGGGCCGCGGCCGCGGCTTCGCCCGCGTCCGGCTTGCCGGCCAGCCCGAGCCGGGTCGAAACCGGCCCCTCGTGGGCGACGCCGGTATCGAGGCCGGTCATCTCGCAGTGCGCGAACACCGGCTTGTCGAAAGCCTTGCAGTACTCAAGACAGCTCCGCATCACCCGGGCGTCGGCGACCCAGTTGCCGTCGTCGGAAAAGGCCACCGCGCCGGCCGCGACCATCCCGCCGATTTCGGCCAGCTCCCGGCCCTGGCGGGCCCGGGTGCAACAGCCGACCGGGTGAACCCGGGCCAGCCCGGCCGACTCGCCCCGGCCGACCAGGAAGCGGACCATCGCCTCCGAATCCACCGGCGGGTCCGTGTTCGGCATCGCGCAGACCCGGGTGAAACCGCCGGCCAGCGCGGCCCGGGTGCCGCTGGCGACGGTCTCGGCGTCCTCGGCGCCGGGCTCGCGCAGGTGACAGTGCAGGTCCACGAAACCGGGAGCGATGTACCGGCCCCGGCAGTCCACCACCTCCGCGCCGCGGGCGGAAAGATTCCTCGCCAGCCCGGTCACCCGGCCGTTCTCGACCAGCACATTGACTCGGCGGTTACGGCCCGCCGCCGGGTCCACGACCGTGCCGCCCTTAAGCAGGAGCCGGCGAATCTTCATCAGCATGTCCACCTGCCAAGAGATACAGCACCGCCATCCGGACCGCGACGCCATTCGTCACCTGGTTCATAATCAACGCGTGGGGAAAATCGGAAACCTCGTAATCCATCTCCACGCCCCAGTTCACCGGGCCGGGATGAATCACGACCGCGGACCGGGCCAGCCGGGCCAGCCGCTCGCGGGTCAGGCCGAACAGCGCCCGGTACTCCCGCACCGAAGGAAACGCCCCGGCACCGATGCGCTCATTCTGGACCCGGAGCATATTCACCACATCCACCTCGTAGAGCACCCGGTCCAGCCGGTAGAACACCTCGCAACCCAGCTCCTCGACCCGGGGCGGAATCAAGGTCGGCGGGCCGCAGACCGCGACCCGGGCCCCCAGCCGGCGGAAGAGCAGGATGTTCGAGCGGGCGACCCGGGAATGGGCGATGTCGCCCACCAGCAGGACCCGGCGGCCCTCGAGCGTGCCCAGCTTCTCGCGCAGGGTGAAGGCGTCGAGCAGGGCCTGGGTCGGGTGCTCGTGACACCCGTCGCCGGCATTCACCACGAACGCCCGGAGCCGTTCCGAAAGAAACCGGGCCGCGCCCGCCATCGAATGACGGATGATGACCCCGTCCACCCGCATCGCCTCGATGTTCCGGGCGGTATCGAGCAGGGTCTCCCCCTTCCTCACCGCCGAAGCCGCCAGCGAAAAACCCAGGCACTGGGCGCTCAGCCGGCTCGCCGCCAGCGCGAACGAACTCGCGGTCCGGGTCGAAGCCTCGAAAAAAAGATTCACGAAAGTCTTGCCCCGCAGGGCCGGCACGACCGGAATCGGCCGGCCGAGCACGGACTTGAACATCTCAGCGTGGCTGAAAATGGCGGCGATGTCCTCGTCACTCAACTCGGCGATGCCGAGCAGGTGACGGAGAGAGCGGGCCGGGGCTTTACTGCTCATCGCCGACCGAGATAGACCGCATCCTCACCGTCTATCTCGCTCAAGCAGATATCAACAAGGTCCTGCGGCCCGGTTTCGATGACCAGGCCGGTGAAATCGGGCGCGACCGGCAGTTCCCGGTTGCCCCGGTCAACCAGCACCGCCAGCCGGATGGCCGCGGGCCGGCCGAAATCCAGCAACTCGCTCAGCGCGGCCCGGGTCGTCCGGCCGGTGTAGATGACATCGTCCACCAGTACGACGGTCAGCCCGTTGATATCGAAACCGATCTCGGTCCCACGCACAATCGGCGTCTCGGCGACCAGTTGAAGGTCATCGCGGTAGAGGGTGATGTCAATCGCGCCCACCGGCAGGCCCGGCCGGCCCCGGTCCGCCAGCAGGCGGGCCAGTCGCCGCGCCAGCGGCTCACCGCGACGCTTGATGCCGACAAACGCCAGCCGGTCGCCGGCCCGGTCGCCGGCGACAATCTGGTCGGCCAGTTTCTCGACCAGCCGCGCCAGCTCCTCCGCGGCGACGATCCGCTTCCTCATCGGAGCAGGAGGCCGAGCGGGATGATGACGCAGTAGCCCAGCACCAGCAGGAGCGGCGCGAGAGTTATCGAGCCGCCGGCCAGTGTGATGTAGCCGATGATGATGGCGACGAGCCCGACGCCCATCATCGCGTAATTCTTGACCCCGAACGAAACCTGGGGCCTCTCGGGTTTCTTCTTCGGTGCGGACGCGACCGACCGCTTGACGGGTTCTTTGCGCGGTTTCTGCTTCATGATTCAGGTTCCTCGGTGTCCATCTTATCGGTCGCCTCCCGGGTGTCAAGCAAAGCCGCGGCGTCCGCGTTCCGGGCACCGGTATGCGGGGGTGCCAACTTCTCATCACCAAGCCGGCACGCCAGGTACGCAAACACCGGCCCGGGGTCGGCCGGCAGAAGCAGGTGTACACCGCGGAAGGTGTCAAGGAAAGTGCGGCGCGCGAAAGGCGAGAGCACGACGCCGTTGCTGGTCCGGAACCAGCGCCGAAACTGCTCCCACGGGTATGTGTAGCTGAACACACGCTTATCCACGGTCACTCCGTCCCGGTCCAGGACGTAACGCACCGGCAGGTACCAGGTATTGAGCGCGGCGGCGAAAACGGCCACGGCGACCAGGGCGAGGAGCGGGCCGAAGGCATAGACCGAGAAGACGATGAACGCCAGGACGAAGAAGCTGGCCAGGAGGCTCTTCGCAGGAGACTCGCGGAGTCTGTGAACGCTCCAGCGCAGGGGCGGAAGCGGGGTCTGGTTCTCTGGGGCAGACCCGGGCATCGGGCCGGGGTCGAGTTGGCCGCGTTCTACATTGCTCGTCAATGGGCCCGGTCCGGATCGAACGGACGACCTACTGATTATGAGTCAGCTGCTCTAACCATCTGAGCTACGGGCCCGCATCACAGAAATCTAGTCGCTAACCGCCGCGTGGTCAAGCCGGATTGTCCGCGGGTGTGGATGCAACGCGATAATGTCATAGCTAACTACAACGCGAAAATGTCATACCTGCCTGCTTGGACAGCGTTACCGGGTAGACTGGCTACATGTTGCAAGAAC
>DSBX01000102.1 GCA_011049385.1 Caldifarciminota bacterium
ACGCAGTAACCATATGAGGAGTAGCCCCTCTTCCTTCAGCCCTATATCGGAACTAGGGCTCGACCGCTTGCTTGACAGGAGGCCCGTCCTAGATAGGATGAACCGCAATTGTCCGTGAGGTCGAGGTGCGTCGCATCAACAACCCAAAGGAGGCAGTATGCACCGTAAGGTATTGCAGTATGTGGGGCTGACCCTGCTCGTGCTGTCGGCGGTGGCCGGGGCACAGACCACCATTCCGTGGAACCGCATCCCGAGCGCGGTCGGCACCGTGCTCGAGTTCAAGAGGAACGACATCTTCGAACCTGCCCCGGTCCAGGTCGGCAACCCGGGCGGGCCCCACACCTGGACGTTCGATACCACGTTTGCGGGGTTCCGTTTTGCCTCGCACATCGTGGACAAGGACGAGACCCCGTTCGGCGCCGAGTTCCCGGACGCGAATCTCGCCACCCGGGGTGACGACAGCGAGCCGGTTGTGGCCTACACCTTCTCGAACCTGAGCCAGCAGGCCTACGATATGCTGGGTATCGGGATGACCACGACGAGCGATACGGTCTCGGTTCGCTACGATTCGTCCCTGAAGTGGGTGGCGCTGCCGCTCGCGATGGGGGCGAGCTGGCGTTCAGCGAGCAGTTACCGGATTGACTACGACCCGGGCTCTTTCTCGGTATTCATCGAGCAGAGCAGTCCGCGCGTAGACGCTCACGGCACTGCGGTTCTACCGTTCGGGTCGTTTTCCTGCCTGCGTGTGACCTCCGTGGACACAATGATCACCCTGCACACCATCGGCGGGGTGCCGGAGCCGCCGGATACGTTCTTCCACCGGATGTACTGGTGGTGGGCGCCGGACCTGGGCATGATTGTGTCCGCGACCGGGCCGGACGGCGACACTGCGCTCATCTTCACCGAGTCCGACAATTACAACGTGATGGTTGCGGCCCCGAGCGGTGCGGTTGCGGAACGGCCGCGGCGGCCGGCGCTCGGCACGCTGCGGATTCCAAGCCCGTTCACCGGCCGGACGACGGTGCCGGGCCGGACGCAGGAGCTGTTTGAGCTGTATGACGTCTCCGGCAAGCTGGTCGCCCGTCAGCAGGGCGACGCCATTGGCCGGGGACTGCCGACCGGGATCTACACGGTCCGTTCCGGCGCGGGCCACAGCGCCCGGGTCGTGAAGCTGGGTCTCTAGCAGAACCGGACCAGCATTCGGCGCAGGCGTCCGCCCACAGGACATCGCGGGTCGGGCGCCTGCCGGTTTCCGGGCCGGGCGGACGCCGGGAGCGCCGGGGACGAGCGTCGGGGTGTTGAGAGATGAGAATCGTCATTGACCATGTGACCCGGATGAGGCCGGACCGGGTGTGTGTGGCGGGCGTGGAGCTTGCGACCGCGCGGCACGTGCGGCCGGTGCTGATGCGGGGGCAGTTACGCCGGAAGCTGGTGGAGCGACCGGGTGCCCCTTTCAACATCGGTTGCCTGGCCGATATCGGGGCGGTGACCCTGCGTCCGCGCGCGCCGGCGATTGAGGATGCGCGTTTCAATTCGCGCCGGGCGCGCCGGTTGGGCGCGATCCCGGCGCCGGAGTTCTGGAAGATGCTCCGGGGTATGGCGCGGCCGGCACTGCGCGAGGTTCTCGGGCCGGACCTGCGGCCGGAGGGGGAGCATTATGTCGTGGACGCGGGCCGCGGCCGGGCTTCGCTGGGCACACTCCTGCCGCGCCGGGTGAGCGGGCCGGTGGTGATTGAGGTCGAGCGCGGCGGCCGGACGCGGCCGCGCGTCGTTATCGAGGTGGAGGATGAGTACGGCGATTGCCGCCTGCCGGTGACCGACCTGCGGCTCTGGGAGCCGGACCAGCGGACGCCGAGGCGGGAGGCGATTGCGGACGTGGCCCGGAGGGTCGAGGAAGGCGCGAAGGTGATTCTGTCGGTCGGGCTGACCCGGCCGATGCACAGGGGGCTGTGCTGGTTGCAGGTGAACAACATCCATCTTGAAGACAACCCGGTCTGGCAGGTGAACGAGCGGCAGTCGTGGCTGGGCAGGCTGTTGGGCAGGGGCGGTTGACAGCTCATCGAGCCGGGCTACCATTGCGGGTCTGAAAGGAGTCAGCATGCGTTATGGTCAGGTTGCGTTCGCGGCGGTGCTGGTTGCGGCACTGCTGGGCGCCGGGTGCCCGGCCCGGTACGCGGTGAAGAAGTCCCAGCTTGAGGTAGCGGCGGTCGAGGCGTTTCTCGACGCGATGGTCGCCGATGACGAGGTTGCGCAGGCGACGTTGATTTCGCCGGCCTGGCTCGCGGATGAGGGGATTGACCTCGATGATGACTACGAGGAGTACATGATCAACGGCTACACGCCGAGCGGGTACCGGATCATCGGGGTGAAGGATGGCATCGTCACCGCCGAGATCGAGTTTGAAAGAGGCGGCGCGCACCGTATCACTTTCCTCGTGCGCGAGGAGAAGGGCCGGGGTTACATCGTGTCGGGTTCGGTCGAGGACGGGTATGATTTTGGCGAGCCGACCTGGATAAACCCGTGGCAGGAGGTTGAGAGTAACATCCGTTAGCGCGCGGCCGGGAGGCTTGATGCGGGTCGGGTTGCCGTTACTGCTCGTGCCCTGCCTGCTCGCCGCCGACCCGGTGGTGGTCTCGAGTGGGCCGGGTAACGATTACGAGTCGTGGATCGGCCGGCTGGGCGACGGCCGGCTGATGGTGGTGTTCGACCGGAACCCGGACTGGCGGTCGGGCGACCTGTATGTGACTTTCTCCGACGACGACGGCGCGAGCTGGAGCGCGGCCGCGCCGATCATCACCGGGCCGGCGGATCAGCCCCTGCCCTGTTTCCTGCAACTGCCCGGCGATACGCTCAGGCTGTGGTACTCGTCGAACGAAACCGGGAGATATCGCATCCACTCGGCCCGGTCGCTTGACGGCTTGTCCTGGACCGAGGAGGGCGTCGTACCGCTTGGCTGGCCGCCCGAGACCTCGGACTACTACGACCCGACCGTCATCATCGAGCCGGACTCGTCGTTGACGATGCTCTACTCGGTGAGCACGACCGGCGCCCACGTGGCCCGTAGGCCTTGGGGCGGGGAATGGGATACTCTGAGAAGGCTGGTGGCCGAGAACGGCCGGCGGCCCCGGATAATGCGCCATTCGGACGGTAGATACCTTGCCGCCTACCAGCGCCGCTCGGGGGGCGGGAGCTATGACATTGATGTGTTCTTGCGGACTTCGACGGACCTTGTGAACTGGAGCCAGGAACTGCGGTTGACCGACAACCTGAACTCGCACGACCCTTTCTGCCTCGAGGGGCCGGACGGCCGATTCCTGGTCTGGTACGCGAAGTACCAGTTCGGGGTCTACAACCTGCGCCTGCGTCGGTCGGTTGACGGCGCGGACTGGGGGCCGGAGGAACTTGTGACCGCGGACCCGGTGCGCAATACCCAGCCCCACGCGTTCATCGAGGACGGGGTCGTCTACCTGGTTTATGCCCACGCGGTCGCGTATCCGGACGACCACGACGTCCTGCTCCGGCGCGAGCCGTATCTCGGCATCGCCGGGCCCGGTGTCCGTTCGCCGTTGAGCGTGTCACTGCCCGCAGTGGTGCGGCGAGGTGAGACCCTGCGGCCGGCGGGGTGCGGGCCGGGAGCGTGGTTGGAGCTGTTCGACGCGGCCGGCCGCGCGGTGCTGAGATCGCGCGCGGACCGGGGGATTTCCAGCGCCGGGCTGGCGACCGGGGCCTGGTTCGTGCGGGTCCACGACGCCGGGCGGGTGGTCACGTGCCGGGTGCTGGTCGTCGAGTAGCCGGAACGGGATTTGACAGCGCCGGGCGGGCAGGGTAGTATCTACCTGCATGGGGAGTTGTCTGCGGTCTGCAGCCGCGGGCACGGCAACCGGGCCCGAAGGCGCCACGGTGCCCTGAACCCGAAGGTCGGGTTCGAATGCGGCCGGAGCCAGGGGCTTCAGTAAAGACAAGCCTTCAGTCTGAGTGTTCCGCCCGCCGGTAACGGGCGGTTCTCTCTTCTCGGGCCGGTTCAGTCTACCAGCACCAGCCGCGCGGCCCCGGCCTGACCTTCGATGTGCAGGAAGATGACCCCGGCCGGCAGGCCGGTGAGGTCGAACTCGATGACACGACCGTCCCGTTCGTCGGCTGATACCGGCCGGGTGCGCAGGGTCCGGCCCGCGGCGTCGCGGGCCGCGATGGCGCGGGCCGCGTCCGCGGGGGCGGGCAGGGCGAGGCGGATCGGCCCGGGCCGCCGTATGGTCGGGCCGAGGATGCCGGGCCGGGCCGGGGCGACGGGCCGGGGTGAGGCGGTGCCGGTCGTCGGCGGCCGGTACCAGCCGGTGCGGGCGCGGTCGAACCGGAAGGTCGGGCTGGGGAAACGCCCGGCGATGTGGGGGGCGTCGGTGGGCCAGGCGTGGAAACTGCCGTCCGCGCCGGACATCAGGATGTCTACCAGCCCGTTGCCGCTGAGGTCGGTGAGGAACGGGGTGCGCGACATCGGGATGATGCCTTCGATGAAGGCGTAGGAGCCGCGGTCCGGCAGCCAGTAGGTCGGGAAGCCGGTGCGGGGCGAGCCGGGCAGGTGGTTGCCCGCGGCGTCAACCAGGTAGAATGATGAGTCACAGCCCGCGGTGAGGATTTCCAGGCCCGGGTCGGCGTCGGCGTTGCCGATGGCCGGGGAGTACCAGATGGCGTTGCGGGTCGTACCCGGGAACCCGGGCAGGGCATTGCCGTCCGCGTCGAAGGCGTGGACCCGGCCCGCCCAGCGGGTGTTGCAGGCTTCCCGGCCGGAAGTGCCGACGACGATTTCGAGCCGGCCGTCGCCGGTGAGGTCGGCCAGCGCCGGGGTGGCGAAGGCGCGGGAGACCGGGTTGGCCGGGTAGTAGCCGGCGTCGGTGGTGAGGTTGACCGGGAAGCCGGGGCGCATGTTGCCGAGCGTGTCGTAGCAGTCAAGCCAACCGCCGCGGCGGGCGAAGACGATTTCGGGCACGTCGTCTCCGTCGAGGTCTCCGACCACCGGCGAGGAGTAGTCCGGCGACCAGCCGCCGCCCGGGCCTTCGGTCTGCCAGTGACGTCGGACGGTGCCGTCGGCGTTGATGATGAAGAAGCGCTTCTCGATGACCGGGTAGGGATGGTCGTCGGAGAATACGCCGGCGTGGCAGAGGATTTCCGGGATGCCGTCACCGTCAATGTCCGCGACCGCGGGGCTGGTGTAGGAGCCGTGGCGGTGGATGCTGTCTTCGTAGAACAGGTGCTTCCAGAGCGAGTCCCCGTCCGCGTCAATTACGTAGAGGCCGGCGCCGGGTTTGCGAATCGAGCCCAGGTCCGCGACCTGGACGACAATCTCCAGCCGGCCGTCGCCGGTGAGGTCCGCGGCCGCGACTTCGGAGTGGACCTTGTGGTAGGGGTCTTCGGGCCAGCCGGGCAGGATGAAGGGCCAGCCGGGACGAACCGCGCCGGTCGCGCCGTCGAGGACCAGGATGCGGCCCTTGTACTGGGGTGGCTGGCTGAAGAAGGTCTGGGCGAAGGGGATGATGATCTCGTCGCGGCCGTCGCCGTCCAGGTCCGCGACGGTGATTGAGGACATCTCCGGGTTGCCGGAGTAGCCCCAGGAGTCCTGCCAGAGGATGTTGAGCCGATGGTCGAGCACGACCAGCTTGGAGACACTGAGGCCCGGGTTTTCGTATGCGGGTCGGGACAGCCGGACCGCGATGCCCGGTTCCGGCCCGCCGGTGAAGAAGCCGGTGTTGACGGTCACGCCCCAGCGGTCGCTCAGGATTATCGAGGTGTCGTCGAGCGCCCGGCCGTGTTCGATGTCATAGTGGTCAACCCCGAACGCGGACGTGCGGCAGACGGTGACGGTCGCGCCGGGCGGAACGAGAAGCCCGGGCAGCAGGATGATGACGGCCAACAGCATCGAGTCCTCCTTTGTTGCCGGATGTACGGTTCGCCCGATTATCTCCCCGCGCGGCGCGGAGTCAACCGCCACCCGTGCCGGCTCTTGACAAGTGAGGCCGATTCGGTATATGTTCTCCTGCGGGCATCGGGCTGGTCGGAGACGCCGTTACCCGGCAAGGGCGAGCTGACTTTCGAAGCGCCGCGGGGCGGCGAGAAAGGAGGTCAATGCGTAGCGCAGAGGTCGTGTCAGGACAGCCGCGGGTGCCGACCGGGTATTGCGCGGCCGGGGACGCGGCATGCGGACGCCGGAACACATCAACACATGCCGTACCGACCGACGCCTGCCGTCATCGGGCGACGGGCGTTCCAGACCGCAGTGACAGATAACAGGAAGGGGTATGAGATGAACTGCAAAGTGATATGGCTGGTGCTGGTCGCGGCCGCGGTCGCACTGGCCGGATAGCCTGCCGCCACCGGCGGCGAGCCGGTCGCGCCGGTCGAGGTCGTGCGTGCGCAACAGCCGGTTGACCCGCACAGTGATTTCGGTAATGGATCCTGCCCGACAGGCGTGTCGCCGTACACCGACGCCGGCAACGTGACCTGGACATTCGGGACCGCAAGCCCGATACTCGTTTCCCGGCTGGCAGCGGTCGTGGTCGGCGACGAGATGCACATCGTGACCGGCGAGGTCTCACCGGCGCCGAACCGCAGGCCGGACCAGATCTACAACTTTACGACCAACACCTGGAGCGAGGGGCTTTCTCACCCGGGCGGCGGCATTTCGAACGGGAACGCCGTCGCAGTAAGCGATACGCTGATCATCGTCGGGCCGGGCTATCTGTCCGACGGCGGAGCCTACAACAATGTATCGCGTTTGAACCTCAGCGCCAACACCTGGAC
>DSBX01000006.1 GCA_011049385.1 Caldifarciminota bacterium
CGCGGCGTGAATTCTACGAGGCACCCGGGCTGGTGCGCGTTCGTGAACCGGAACCCCTGTTCGCCGAGCTTGACAGCCCGCTGGTCGTCTTCGAAAGCCACGCCGAACACCTTGAACCCGACTCGGTCATTACCGCCGGGTTCGAGATACTGGCTGACTCTCGACTGTGCCCGGTCGAAGCGATTCGTCATCGCGAACACCCCTGGTATGGCGTACAGTTCCATCCCGAGTTGTCGGGCACCACAGGTATCGCGGTACTTGAGAACTTCTACCACCGCGTTGTCGCCAGAACCAACCGCGCTTGACATCCGGTCGTGATGACTAGAATTAGTACCGATTGGTCCGTGCATTCGCTGTGCCACTGACCGGGCTGATGGCGATAGGCGCCGGCGGCCCTGACACACGGAGGTAACCTGTGAAACACGTCCTGACCAGTTTCGCACTTCTCGCCCTGCTCGCCGGTTGCGGTGGTGACACCGATTCACCCGGTGCCGCTCAACCTGCCGCCCCGGCCGACGCCGCGGCGGTCGAACAGCCCGCAACGGAGGTGGCGCCGGAAACCGACGGCATCATCTCCGACACGCTGTCCGCCGACAACCTGCCTGAGCGGCTGTTCATCACTATCAACGTGAGAGACCACGGTACGATCAAGGTCAGCTTCCACACGCAAGACGCACCCAAGAACGTAACCAACGTCGCGAACCTCGCCATCAAGGGGTTCTACGACGGGCTCACCTTCCACCGCATCATCCCCGGCTTCGTCGTCCAGGGCGGCGACCCACGAGGCGACGGCACCGGCGGCCCGGGCTACACCATTGACGCCGAGATCAAGCGCAAGCACCTGAAGGGCTCCATGGCGATGGCGCGCACCGGCGACCACGTGAACCCGGAACGCCGCTCCTCGGGCAGTCAGTTCTACCTCTGCCTCGACGCCCTGCCCCAGCTTGACGCCGGCGGCTACACCGTCATCGGCGACCTAGTCGAGGGTATGGACGTGCTCGAGCGCCTCGGCCAGGTCCGCACCGGCCCGGGCGACCGACCAGTGGAGCCCGTGGTGATGGAGAGAGTCCTCGTGACGACAGAATAGGCCGGACAAGATGCGCACACTCAGCCTGCTCACAATCATTGCCGCCCTGCTCTCGGGGTGCGGCGCACCCAGAGGGACAATCGTGAACACACCCGTCAACGCCGACCGCCTGCCTGCCGACCTTTTCATCAACATCGCCGTCCGCGACTACGGAACCATCAAGGTCAAGTTCCACACGCAGGACGCGCCCAAGAATGTGACCAACGTTGCCAATCTTGCCATCAAGGGATTCTACAACGGGCTCACCTTCCACCGCATCATTCCCGGCTTCGTCGTCCAGGGCGGCGACCCGGTCGGCGACGGCACCGGCGGCCCGGGCTACGATGTGAACGCTGAAATCAAGCGCAAGCACCTCAAGGGCTCGATGGCCATGGCCCGGACCGGCGACCACGTGAACCCGGAACGCCGCTCCTCGGGCAGTCAGTTCTACCTCTGCCTCGACGCCCTGCCCCAACTCGACGCCGGCGGCTACACCGTCATCGGCGACCTCGTTGAAGGGATGGACGTGCTCGAGCGCCTCAGCCAAGTCCGCACCGCGCCGGGCGACCGACCGGTGGAGCCCGTGGTAATGGAGAAGGTGACTGTAACGACGAAGTAGCCGGCGCGAAGCTCAGCCGGTGACCGCCAACAGCCGGCGGATGCCCGGCCCGAACGGACGGCTGATGATTCCCCGGTCGGTAACGAAGCCACTGATGAACCGGGCCGGTGTGACATCGAAGGCCGGGTTGAACGCCCTTGCTCCCGGAGGCGCGCTCCGCCGCCCCAGGCAGGACAGCACCTCTTGCTCGTCACGCTGCTCGATGACGATGCCCTTCCCTTCAGCGCAACCCGGGTCGAACGTCGAGACCGGTGCCGCCACGTAGAACGGTACGCCCGCCTCCCGGGCCAGCACCGCAAGCATCCGGGTCCCGACCTTGTTGGCGGTGTCGCCGTTGCGCGCAATCCGGTCCGCTCCCACCAGCACGATGTCGCAATCCCCGACCACTGCTGCCGCCGCGCTGTCGGCAATCAACCTCCCCCGGATGCCGGCACGGACCAGTTCCAGCATCGTCAGCCGGGCACCCTGAAGCAGAGGCCGGGTCTCACAGGCACATACCCTGGGTTGTAGGCCTCGCAGGTGCGCCTCGAACACGATACCGAGCGCGGTACCGACGCCGGGCGCGGCGAGGGCACCGGTATTGCATATCGTCAGCACGCGCGCACCATCCCGTAACAGGACGACGCCGGCCGCAGCGATGGCAAGCGACCGGGCAACCTCCTCCCTGTCCAACGCCATCGCCCGGGCCTCCACCGCCCGTCGCAAGCTGTCCCCGGTCAGCGTCTTGTCGGCGAGCGGCTCAAGCACGCAGGACACCGCCCGGTGAAGGTTGACCGCCGTTGGTCTCGCCCGGGCCAGCATCCGCCCCGCACGACGGAGTCCGGCGCGGAGTTGTCGGTCATCCAACTGACGGGCCTCAAGGGCGAGTCCGTAGCCTGCGGCCACACCAATTGCCGGCGCGCCGCGCACGACAAGCCCCCTGATGGCCGCCGCAACATCCCGGGCGCGGGCGGGACGAAGCCGACGAATGCGTCCGGGCAGTACCCGCTGGTCTACGAGTGTCAGGCTGCCCTGAGAATAGCGGATGGGCCGGAATACGAAGGAGGGGAGCAAGCTCCCCCCCTCGTTCCGTACCGGACTACTTCTTCCGACGGTTGACCGCATCCTTCAACGCCTTGCCGGCCTTGAACACCGGGCGCTTCGCGGCCGCGATCTTCAGCGTCTCACCGGTCTGCGGATTCCGGCCGAGCCGGGCCTTGACCTTGCGAACCTCGAAGGAACCAAACCCGACGATCGGGACCCGGCCACCCTTCTTCAGTTCCGCGGTCACCGAGTTGACGAAGGTGTTGAGGGAAACCGTGGCCGCTTTCTTGGAAATGCCGGCTTCCTTCGCGATATTGGCGACGATCTGCTCCTTAGTCATCTGCTGTCACCTCCCTTCTGTAACAGGACTGCCATCAACGGCGCCTGCGGCTCCGCGGGACCGAAACGACAAACAGGGTGCACCACCGGTCCGTCGCGGAAACGCCGATTCCATGATGGCATTACGTCACGAATATAGAGGGTTTGTCGGCGGTGTCAAGCGGAAAATCAACGCCGGCGCGGGTTTGCCGCGTCCCTATCTGGTCAGAACCGCGACAAGACCGAAGCTTGCTCCGTCCAGCTCACCCTTCGGGTCCTCACAGAGATCAACCGTCCCCAGGTATCCGTCCACATCGAACTCCCCATTCCTGCGGTTGGTCGCATACCGGGCAACTGCCAGCCCGGCCGTCAGCGCTACCCGGTACGCAACACCGAAGAGACAGAACCGCCGGGAGAGCTCAAGCGCCAGGCCGTTGAGCCTGTTCGCCGCATAGCCGCCCCGCTCCTCGGCCCTGATGCTCTCGCGTGTAATCCGGGGTGAAACAAGCCGCCACAACCTGCTGGTCCGGAATGGGTTTCTGCGCGGATTCGCCAGCATGCCGGCCATCGCGTTCCGGTCGTACTCGCGCCGATGAGGCGGGTAGCCGGAGAAACGCCTCGGGAAACCACTCCGGTCGAGTGTCGTCAACACGACGCGGCCACCCGGCCGCAAGGCCGCGTGAAGCCTTGCCAGCGGTGACCCCGCAACATCCGTGTCGAAATGCTCGATGACCTCAATCATAAGCACCGCATCGCAGGACGGCAGTGACGCGGTTGTAACGTCGAGCAAGTTCACCCTGCCGAAAGCGAGTCGTGGATGGCGATGGCGCAAAACGGCCGCGCCGACAAGCGTCTCGTCGTAGTCGGTCGCGGTCAACCGCCAGCTCTCAGGCATCACCCGGGCCAACGCGTGACTCAACGCCCCGCTTCCGCAACCGACCTCGAGCAATCGCAGGCCCTGGCCCTGCGGACCGACCTGCTCGTGGTCCGCGCCGTCAAGCGCGGTCAGCGCCGCGGCGTAATTCAGACAGTGATGAAGCTGGAGCCGGCGATCAACGTGCTGTTCAACACTCCCGCCCTCGACGTTTCGGAACGCCGAGGGCGCGTCACCAACATCAAGCTCGTACCAGAGCCGGCGGGCATAACCACGCAACCTCTTCCGTACGCGGCCGGTCACCGAAGCGCCGGTAACGGTCAGTCCTCGACCCGGGCAACATCGGTGACGACGTCATCGCCACGGACGTCCATCAGCCTCACCCCGGTACTGGCCCGACCCTGACGACGCACCTCGGCAGCCTTGATCCGGATGACCGTACCGCCCCTCGTGCTCAGGATGACCTCGGAGTTCTCCGCGACCGCCATCGCCGCGGCCAGCTGGCCGGAACGGTCAACCAGCTTGGCGGCAATCACGCCCTTGCCCCCGCGGTGACGGCGCGGGAAGTCGTCGAGCGAAGTCCTCTTGCCCAATCCCTTGTCAGAGACGATGAGCAGTGAGTGCTCCGGCCGACAGGCAACGCCGTCTATCACCACGTCGCCCTTTCCGAGAGTTATGCCCCGCACCCCGGCCGCGGTCCGGCCCATATCCCGGACATCGGTCTCCTGGAAACGAATCGCCTGGCCCAGGCGGGTGACGAGCAGGATGTCGTCACTACCCGCGGTCAGCACCGTCGCCACCAGTTCGTCGCCGTCGCCGACGCCCATCGCAACGATGCCCTTGCGCCGGGGATTGGCAAAGGCGCCCAGGGTCGTCCGCTTCACGCGACCCTTACGCGTAACCGAGAAGACGAATCGCTTGGGGTCGAACTCGCGCACCGCCAGGTAAGCCCTTGCGACTTCGCCCGGTTCCATCTCGACGAGGTGAGAAATCGAACGTCCGCGGGCGGTATGGGTGCCCTCGGGAATGCCGTAGACCTTCTGCCAGTAACAGCGCCCGCGGTTGGTGAAGATCATCATGTAGTCGTGGTTCGAAGCGCTGAACAGGCACTCGACGAAGTCCTCGTCGCGGACCGTCATACCGGAACGCCCGGTGCCGCCGCGGCCCTGGCGGCGATAGACGCTCACCGGCATCCGCTTGACGTAACCGCGGTGCGTAATGGTGACGATCATCTCCTCGTCGTCAATCAGGTCCTCGATGGACAGCTCCTCGACCTGGCCCGAGACGATATCGGTCCGACGATCATCGCCATACTTCTTCTTCAACTCGAGCAACTCGGCACGAATCTCGCCCATCATCATCGTTCGCGACTCGAGCAGGCTCTTAAGCCGGGAGATCGTCTTGATGAGCTCGCGGTACTCGTCGTCAATCTTCTTTCGCTCCAGCCCGGTAAGACGGGAGAGCTTCATCTCGAGAATGGCGTTGGCCTGCCGCTCGCTGAGCTTGAAACGCTTCATCAGTCCGGTGCGGGCGGCATCGGTGTCCTTCGCCTTCTTGATCAGCTCGATGACCGCATCAATGTTCTTGAGCGCGATCTTGTAGCCCTCAAGGATGTGTGCGCGCGCCTCGGCCTGTGCCAGCCCGAAGCGGGTGCGCCGGGTCATAGTCTCGAATCGAAACTCGAGGAACTGCCGGAGCATTTCCTTCAGGTTCAGCTCCCTGGGCTGGCCGTTGACCAGCACCAGCATGATGACGTTGAAGGCGGACTGGAGCTCGGTGTACTTGTAGAGCTGGTTGAGAATCAGTTCCTTGTTGGTGTCCCGGCGCAGATCGAGGACGATCCGCATCCCGTCACGGTCGGACTCGTCGCGCAGGTCGGCGACACCCTGGATCTTCTTCTCCCGCACCAACCGGGCAATCTTCTCGATGAGCGCGGTCTTGTTGACCTGGTACGGTATCTCGCCGATGATGAGCCGGTCGCGGCCGGCCTTAACCTCCTCGAAACGCACCCGGCCCCGGGTGACGATTCGCCCCCTGCCGGTTTCGTAGGCATTGACGATGCCTTCAAGGCCGACGATGGTTGCGCCGGTCGGGAAGTCCGGACCCTTGACCTTTTTCATCAACTGCCGGACTGTCACCTCGGGGTTGTCAATCAGCAGAACCAGCCCGTCGAGCAACTCGCCGAGGTTGTGGGGTGGGATGTTGGTCGCCATCCCGACCGCGATACCCGACGCGCCGTTGGCCAGCAGGTTCGGGTACGCAGCCGGTAGCACCTCCGGCTCTTTCAGGCGCTCGTCGTAATTCGGCCGGTAGTCAACAGTGTCCTTATCGAGGTCTTTCAGCACTTCGAGCGCAAGGCGGCCGAGCCGGGCCTCGGTGTAGCGGTAGGCCGCGGCCGAGTCGCCGTCCACCGAACCGAAGTTGCCCTGGCCTGAGACCAGCGGGTAGCGCAGCGAAAAATCCTGGGCCATCCGGACCATGGCGTCATACACCGATGAATCGCCGTGCGGATGGTACTTGCCGAGCACGTCACCGACGACCGCGGCCGACTTGCGGAAAGACCGGTTCGGCGAGAGCCCCATCTCGTGCATCGTGTAAAGAATCCGGCGCTGAACCGGCTTCAACCCGTCACGGACATCGGGCAGGGCCCGAGCCACAATCACCGACATCGCGTAGTCCAGGAAGGACCTGCGCATCTCGTCTTCGAGGTATACGGTTACTACGTCGCTACGCTCGTTCATTGTCGCAAACTATAGTCCTGACCCACCCGAAGTCAACGCCGGCATTGAGCAATGCTCGGGCGGGCAATGCGGAATGTGTC
>DSBX01000148.1 GCA_011049385.1 Caldifarciminota bacterium
GGCTCGATGAGCCGGTACTGGCCGGTGGTGACGTTGTGCCAGGTCTCGACCGCGGGCAGGGGGTCGGCCAGCAGGACCGGGCATCGCGCGGCCCGGGCCCGAACCACCGCCACGTCCCGGGCGTGGTACCGGGGGTGGCGTTCCTCCTTGAAGACCGGGTCGTGAGCGTCCAGCACCGCGATGCCGGCCGGCGCGGCCAGCGGCGCGAAGACCGCGGAGCGCGTGCCCGCAACGACACGGCCCCGGCCGGCGCGGATGTCGCGCCAGGCCCGCTTCATCCCGGTCGGCCCGAGCCGGGAATGGTACTCGACGAGATCGTCACCGAACCGGGCGCGGAGCTCTCCGCGCCGGCTTTCGAGCTCGGCTTCGGTCAGAAGCAGGATGCCGCCGCCCCGTTCGCGCGCCTCGTCCAGGAAGCGCAGGACCGCCTCGAACCGGCCGGACCGGGCCGGCAGGAGGCCGACATCGAAGCCGGGCCCGGCCGGCGGCTCCCCGGCCGGCGCGCGCTCGCCCGTCCGGTAGCCGCCGATGCCGCGCGGCAGTATCGCGCCCAGCGCCTCGCCCCGATGACAGCAGTAGTAGTCGGCCAGCCAGTCGGCCAGCCGGAGCAAGGCGCTGTCGAGAAGCCCGGGCTCGACCAGCCGCTCGACCGGCCGGATGCCCTTGACCCCGCTCGCCACGGGCAGGCCGACCACGACCGCGCGCGCCTTGCGGCCGCGCAGGCGCACCTCGACGCAATCACCGGGCCAAAACGCAAGCCCGGCGCAGTCGTAGGTCAACTCGTTCAGCCGGGTGCGGGGAATGACGATGTCGCAGAGCCGGCGGTCGTCGGCCATCGCTCAGTAGCGGAGGCGGTGCCGGTAGCGGACCGAGAAACGCCCCTGGTCGTTGCGCTCGCCGATGACCTCGTTACGGCGGTCAATGTAGTACTCGACCCGGAACTCGGGCAGCATCTCGCCGGTGAAGTTCTGGGTGTAGGTGATGTAGAGGTCGCGGCCGACATACTTTCCGACCGTGACCCGCTGACCCTCGCCGCCGGTGAGTTCGCTCTCGAAGCGCAGGGCGTCCACCGTCAGCCACTGGCGCACCTGTTTGGTGAACTGGGTCTGGGCGAACCCGAGCAGGCGGCCGGAAAGATAGCGGGCAATCGCCTCACGGTTGTCGAAGGCGTCGTACTCGGCCGGCGTCACGTCGAGGCTCAGGTAGGTGATGATCTCATTCTCGTCCCAGACCATCGGCTCGGAACTGAAGCGGAACTCGGGCCGGTTGAGCGTGCCGCCGAGTGTGAGCAGGATGCGCTCGGGCAGGACACCGCCGTCGCCGTTGCGCGCGCGGACCGGCAGTTCTGCAACGATGTCGAGGTCCGGGTCGAGCGAGCCGATGCTCTGGAACATGATTTCGCCCCGGGTCACCCGCAGGGTCCGGTCCAGGTAGTAGATGTTGCCCTGGCGGGTGGAAAGGTGACCGGTCCAGGTCTCGTCCTGCATCGTCTTGCGCAGTGAAAGGTCCAGCGACAACTCGATGTCGGCCATCCGGTTGCGGAGCCAGACCCCGCGTTCGGCCCGGATGCGCAGGTCGAAGACGACCGAGTCCTCGCCCGGTGCGGGCGCGGTCGGCGGCGCCTCGTTGCCGAAGCCGACCGTGACCAGCGCCTCCCGGGCCCACAGGTCGCCTTCTATGGAGAAGGGCCGGCCCGGTGCGAGCGCGAGCCGGACGTCACCGCTGACGACCGCGTGCACCTCGGGCAGAGGCCGAATGACCGCATCCTCGGATCGAATCAGCAGGGCCAGCGTATCAAGCTGCCAGTCGCGGCCGAATTCGAGGAAACCCTCGGCGGTGACGACCCCGGTACCCGCCGCGCCGGCGACTTTCTCCAGGTTCACCCGCCCCCGGTTCGCGGTTATCTCGGCGTTGACGCGCTCCAGCATCGTATTGAGTGCGGGCACCCAGAGCTGTCCCCGGCTGATGCGCACCCGGCCGGAGAGCTCGGGCGTGGCCAGGTCGCCGCGCAGTCCGAGTGTGCCGTATATCGTTCCGCTCCTGAGGTCAACGATGCCTTGCAGGAAGGCGAGCGGCCAGGCACCGGGGTCGGCGAGCACTGCGGTGATGTCCACCCCGACGAGCGCGAAGCTGTCCCGGGTTGTGAAGTCGGCGTGGCCGGTGATGACCGAGGTATCCCGGTCGTGGACGAAGCGGAGCCCGTCCACGAACAGCCGGCCCGCGCCTTCGGGTCCGGACAGGAGGAGGCGCAGGTCCAGGACGGTATGCCGGAGCGCCATCCTCATTCCCGGCACCGCCAGGTCGGTGAGCAGGAGCTTGCCGGCCAGCGTGTCGCGGCCGGTGACGGAAAGGTCGGCGGTGCCCTCGAGCTCGAAATCGAGGCTCAACAGTTCACGGACCCGGGCCAGGTTCAGCCCTCGGGCGCTGAGCTCGAGTTGCGGGCCTGCGGCACCGGACTGCAGCAGGTCGAATTCGACCGTCCCGTCCGCCACCTCGTAGCGAACTCCACGCACCGCCAGCGAGTCGGCCGACCAGTCCACCCCGAACGGCTCGACCAGCGCCAGCGTCTCGCGGGCGGTGGCGAACTCGAAGCCGGCGACCGCCAACCGCAGGCGGTCCCGGGTCAGTTCGTGCGTGCCGCGGGCGGTGAGCCGGTCGAGCGGCCGCTCGACCCGGATGTCGAACTCGGTATCGAGCAGAGTGAGCTGGGCCGCGCTGACCTCCATCTCACCCCAGCGAATCTCCTCCGCGCCGACCGCCACCCGGCCGTGAAGCCCGCGCCCGACCACGGCGTCCGCGTGGAACACCGCGGCACCCAGGTGCAGGTCGTCGAACTCGAACTCCCGAAGCCGCAGGCCACCCGCCACCGCCAGGCTGTCAGCGGTACCCTCCGCCTGCAGGAGCCCGCTCAACCGGCCCGCGGCCGTCACCCCGGCCAACTGCACGAATGGACCGACGTCGAGGTCGGTGAAGAGCGCCTCGCCCCGGACCCGGCCACCGGCACTCCACGACCCCGATGCCTGCACCCGACCCGACCGCCCGGTGGCGTCGAACCGCGTGACTTCGACCCGGTCGCGGTCCCGACCGCCGGCAAGCCGGAAGGTATCAATACCCAGCCCCGGCACGCGGCCCCCGATGTCGGCCTCGACCCGTTCGAGCCCGGTGCCGGTGGCGCTCAGGTCCGCGTCGAGGACGAGGTCGGGCAGGGTCGGATCGAAACCGGCCGCACGGATGCCCCGGAACCGGCCCCGGACCGAAAACCGGAGGTTCTCGCGGTTGAGACTGCCGTCCAGCACGAACTCGCCAAGTGCGGAGTCCCGGCCCGATACGTCCAGGCGCAAGACCGGGTCGTCGAAGCGCAGGTTGCCGGTGAGGTCGGGCAGGCGCACGCCCTCAAAGCCGAGCGCCGCGGTCGAGAAGTCGAGCCGGGCGGTGCGCCGGTCCGCGCCCAGCCCGGCCTCTCCCCGGGCCCGGAACATTCCCTGCACTTCGCCGGGTGAGAGCTCGAGCGGCCCGGTGAGCTCGGCAAGGTCCAGGGTCAGCCGTTCCAGTTCGAGGTGGACCCCGCCGTTCTCGAACGCGAACCGGGCCTCACCGCGCAGTTGCGAGCGGTCGGTCCGCAGGTCGAGCTCCTCGAGCACGAGCGTGCGCGGGGTGAGCCGGGCGCGGGCGGAAAGCCGCCGCAGGCCAAGCTCCTCCCGGGTCGCGACCGCCCGCAAGGTCAGCAGTTCGACGACCGCGCTCTGCGGTGTCGAACGGCCGGACGCGACCAGTTCAAGCGAGTCCACCCGCAGGGTATCGGCGAGGTAGATGCGCCCGTCCTCGATTGTCAGCCGGTCCAGTTCCAGCCTGGGCAGGGAAACGGGCCGGTCTTCCGCAGGCGGGGCCGTGTCCGGTCCGGGCAGAGCCGCGAAGAAGAGCTCCGGCCGCACGACCTCGAGCTCGGAAACCGGGATGCGCCCGAACAGGAAGCCGAGCGGCGCGTAGCGCATCGTCACGCGGCCGACCCGCAGGGAATCGCCGTTCAGGTGTACACGGAGCCCGACCACTGTCGGGTGGCTGAAGATATCGCCTTCGATGCTCTCGTACTCGACCCGGGCATCGAGACTGCGCGCCAGGTAGCCGACCGCGACGTTGACCGCGAACCGCGCGATGGGCTGGCGCAGGAGAAACCCCGCGCCCGCGGCCAGCAACAGCACCAGCAGGGTGACCAGACAGCCGCGACCGCGCCGGGCCGGTTTAGAAGGCATGCAGTAACCCGAAGTAGAACCGCCCCCGATCACCGGGCGCGGGGTCGCGGAGCCGCCTGCCCCAGTCCAGCCGGACCGGGCCGATCGGAGTCCGCACCCGGAGCCCGACCCCGGCACTGTACTCGAACGATGTCGTGGTGAAGCCGGTCTCCGGCCCGATCACCTCGCCGCCGTCAAGGAAGCCGACCAGCCCGACCCAGTCGAAGATGTAGGGCGAGCGCAGTTCGACGCTGGCGTTTAGGAGCATCGGGCCGAACCGGAACCCGCCTTCGTCGAGCCGGCCGGTCGAATCCGGGCCGACCGAACGGTCCGGGTAGCCGCGCAGGTTGTTGCGGCCGCCGAGCGTGAACGCCTCATAGTAAGGAATGCGCTCGGTCCGACCGAAGGGAAAGGACGCGCCGGCCAGGCCCCGGGCCGCCAGCGTGAAGCCGGGCCCGACCCGGCCGAACCAGCGCAGTTCGCCCGAGACCCGGTAGAAGTCGTTACTGCCCTGAAGCAGGCCGCCCGCGACCTCGACCACCGGCCGGAGGAACAGGCCCCGGCCCGGGTCGAAGATGTCGTCGCGGCTGTCGAACTGGAAGTTGAGCGCGACCGCGTTGGTGATGCCGCTGGCGGTGTCGGCGACCAGCCGGAAGCGGTTGGAGAGCCCCACACCGAGGACCGAGGTGAGCGCCCGGTTGAGGCCGGTCTCGGCACCGTACTCGCGGCTGAGCGCGGTGTCGGCCCGCTCGACGTAGGAGAAGGGGCGGAACGTCAGCTCGGTGCGGTCTCCGAACAGGTACGGCACCCGGTAGCTTCCCCGTACGCCCAGCCGGTAGTCGCCGGCGAAGTTCGGGCTGTACTCGACCCCGGCCTCGACGACGTGCCCGCTCCGAAAGAAGTTCAGATGCTCCCAGTCCACCGACCCGAGCAGACGCAGGGGCGGCGCCTCGAAGCCGAGCCCGAACGCAAAGCCGCGATGAGACTGCTCGACCACGTCGTAGCGCACCATCACGCTGTCCACCTCCGACATCGGGGCGGTACTGTCCCCGTCCGCCCGCAGGACGTAGAACAGCACCCGCTGGAACAGCCGGGTGGCGTACAGCCGGCGCTGGGCCTCGTGCAGGCGCCGGCGGCTGAAAAGCTCGCCGGGCCGGACCTCGACCGTCCGCAATGCGACCCCGGTCGCGACGCGGCGGTTGCCGCGCACGCGCAGGCCGGCAACGTAGCAGAGCGGCCCCTCCTCAATCGTGTAGGTCAACACGCTCAGCGTGTCGAAATGCTCCCACTCCCCGCTGACGTCCACGAACGGGTAGCCGTTGTTGCTGTAGTGCTCGCTCAGCCGCGCCTCGCCCTCGGCCGCCATCATCACCGTCAGGTGCCGACCCGGCCGGGCGGTGACCAACCCGGCAAGGCGTGTCGAGTCCCAGGCGGCATTGCCCGCAAACCGCACCGAAGCGACCCGCGAACGCACGCTCTCGCTGACCTTGAAGACAACGACGTGGTGACGACGTGCGGGCCGTGCCTCCCAGCTCACCTCCGCACCGCGGAAACCGTTGTCAATATGGATGGCGGCGAGCAGACGGGCATCCGCGTCGAGTTGACGCGCGATAAGCGGTTGGCCGCGGCGCGCGGCGATGGCCGCGGCCAGCGTCCGGCCGCGGAAAGCACGGTTGCCCTCGAATCGTATCGCCGCAATGGAGTCTGCCGGCCCGAAACTCGGGACCGAAGCCAGCACCAACAGCAGTAACCCGGTCACATCACCATCTTCCCGACCGCGCGGCGAAATACTCCTTAACCTTGGGTTCGTTGGTCCAGACCAGCGCCAGGATGCCGACGACCACCGCCAGTATCGCACCGTTGATGATGTTGACGATCTGCATTATCGCGATGTGCTTGGCTATCCTATCCGTACGCACCGGGTCGGCCATCAACTTGGTCGCATAGATGATCTCAAGGATGCCGAGCACGATGCTGAAGGCCGCGGGCAGCAGCCAGATGATGGTGAACGCCCACGACACGCCGATGAGACAGTTCAGGATGCCGGAGATCAAGGTCAGTATCCCAAGCGTCTGGAGTTGGCTCGGCTTCTCGGACACGGCCGCTATCGGTTGGGGTGGAAGACCACCGGGTTCCTGTTGCACGAATCCTCCTGTCGGTTGGCTCCATTCCGAAGCGCTACAGGTCAAGGTCACTCCGCGACGAACGGACGCGCTTGACGCCGCAACTCAAAGTGGTCATAATATAACAGTGTTCCGTGATGAGCGCAATCTCCGCAACGTCCCAAAAGGAGGACTCGTGAAGAGACTGACAGTACTGCTGGCGGTGCTCGCCATCGGACTGGCGAGCGCGAAGGTCATCCTGCCGGCGGAAGAGACCGGCCCGATGACCCTGAACTTCGTCCAGGGCTACCGCTTCGACCCGCTCCGGGAACAGCCCGCGCTCCCGGCCGGGCTGAGCGCAACCGAGCCCGAAGGCGAGTACGGCTAC
>DSBX01000324.1 GCA_011049385.1 Caldifarciminota bacterium
GCGCTTCACCGCCTGTACCAGCGCCCGCGTCTCAACGCCGTAGAGCGCGGCGAGGTCCGCGTCGAGCACGACGTGCCGGTCGCGGATGAAACGAATCGCGCTTTCCGCCCGGCGTGCCGGGGTCTTGTCCTTCCTGCTACCGGCCGCAGTTGTCATCTTCGCTCCCTTCATGCCGGACACCGGCACGACGCAGTGTCTTCAGCCGTTCGAGAATCGCCACGAGGTAGCCGCGCTCGAAGGCCTCGAGCAGGTGTCCCGCGCAGATGCGTTCGGTCCGGACGATATCGGACAGCAGTGTGCGCAGGGTTGGCCCGTCGGCGGCCGCGACCAGCGCCGGTTCCTGCCAGTGGCGCAGGGCCGTTATCGCCGCGCCGGGTCGGCAGCCGGGTTCGACCCAGCCGCGGTCCTCAAGCAGGCGCACGAACGCGAGCGCGTCGTCGGAGTACTTCAGTTCGGTGATGCCGTTCCGGTCATCGAGCCACCGGCCGAAACACTCGCCGGGACGGCGGAAGAGGGGTAGAAACGAAACCACCGCGTCAAGGTCGGCGCGGTCGAGCCCGGTGGGCGGCGGTACCATAACGATATAGTGGCGCGGCAAAGCCGTGCGGTCAAGTCGGCAAGAAGAAGCGGGCGGCGTCAGCCTGTGACGCCGCCCGCTTATCCGCCGCTCGGTCTAGTAGCGGTTGCCGCCGCGCGGACCGGTGTTCTCGCCGCGCGAGCGCGCTTCACTGACGGTGAGGGCGCGGCCGTCCAGATCCTGGCCGTTGAGCGCCGCGATTGCCGCGGTCGCATGCTCGGCCTGGGCCATCTCGACGAACCCGAAACCCCTCGAACGTTCGGTGAAACGGTCTTTGACCACTTCGGCCTTGACCACTTCGCCGTGTTTGCTGAACAGCTCGTTGAGCTGTTCGTCCGTCGCGCTGAAGGGAAGATTCCCGACAAAAATGCGCTGTGACATCAGATTACCTCCGATGGTATTAGTAGCTTGGAATCGTACTGGGATCTACGGTCAGGTCGGCACTGACGACTGCTTACGCAGTACGGGCGGACCGGAGTCATAGGCCAAGACCGAACTCAAGCTCCGTATGGACCTGCGGTTTCAACCTGTCGGGCAGGGAGGTCCTTTACCCACCCGACCGCTAATAGTAGCCGGTATTGCGCAAATGTCAAGCCGGGGAAAGCCGCGCCTGCGCGGGGACCGCCGCTTGACCTGCCCGCCTGTGCGGGCTATGCTAGACGTATATGCCCACAACCGCCTCGTTTTCCGCCATCGGACCGCACCGCCCGGGCCGGTCGGTAGCGGGGCGGGGATGAACGCCAACCGCCGCGCCTTTGAGGTCGCCGCAATCATCTGCGCCGCCACCGATGATTTCTGCCGGCGGTTCCTGAAGCCGCGTTCGCCGACCCGGGGGCGGATGGTGCGGGCGGTGCGGCTCTGCCGGCAGGGTATGGCCGAGGCGGCTGAAATGTCCCGTGCGTCCGGCGAGGAGAGCGCAGAGGGGCGGCCCGAGCCCGAAGTCCAGCAGGTCAAGGCGGTGCGGTCCGGGCTGGGAGTGCTGTTGATTGCCTACGAGGAATACCTGCGGGAACGCGGCATCGTGCAGTGGGGCAAGGATGACCCGAAGACCCTGGAAGTCCGCGCGGTCGGGAAGAGCAGGCGGCCGGAAACAGCCGGTCCGCCCGAGGCCGAGCTTTACCGCAGGTGGCTGGAACACGACGATGTCGCCGTCGTCGCCAATTGCGCAATCTGTCTCATCCACCAGGCGAACTACCTGCTCACCCGGCAGGTTCAAGGGTATCGGTACCGGTTCGGCAGTGACGGCGGGCCGGACGAAGGGACCGAGCAGCCGACCGGGCCCGACTGCCCGGTCTGCGGTCGGCCGATGCTGTTGCGCACCGCCCGGCGGGGTATCCTCAGCGGTTCCCGGTTCTGGGGATGCTCGGGCTTTCCCGCGTGCCGCAAGACCATACCCTACAGAGGCCCGCAGCCGGGATAGGCCCGCATCGCCCGGGACGCAGGCGGGCTTGACAATCGGGGGCGGTTCGGTATCGTCGAAAGGTCAGGAGGTATCCTATGAGTCGAGTTATCCTTGCGGTGCTGGCGCTGTCCGTGACCCTCGCCCCGGCGGCCGCGCTCGCGCCGGCGGCGAGTTTCGTCCACGAGGACGCTTCCGGCCGCCTGGCGATACTGGGCAAGGTCGCGATCGTGCTGACCGGTGATGACGCCTTCGTGAGCCGGATAGCGGAAGACGTCCTGGCCATCACCCTGATGGGTCACCGCATCAGGGTTATCTACCCGGCCGAGACGCATTTCGGCCGTCCGCGGGACCGGGTCGCGGACCCGGCCGGTTTCGCCCGCCGGGAGGGTGCGGATGTGCTCATCACCGGAACTCTCGTCACCGAGCCGGGCGAGCACGACCGCCACGGCTACGAGCGTCGGAGCCTGAGGACGAGCATCGCCTCGCTGTCGCTGGTGGATCTGCCCCGCGACAAGGTGCTGGTCTGGGCCCTGTACGAACCGGAGCCGGCCGCGGGCGTGAGCCGCATCGGCACGGCCTTCGTCGAGTTCCTGGTCAAGAGTCTTGAGTGAAGTCTTCCCGAGAGGAGCAAGTATGAAGCGGATATCCGCCGTCGTCTTCGCGCTGGCCGTGGTCGGCGCGATGCTGTCCTGCGCCCAGTCGCACTATGTCCGGCCCGACGAGGTGACCGAGTGGGACGCGAGTTATACCGATACCGACCTCCGGATGCTGGCCGAGGAGATGGTTCAGTCCCTGTCCGGCGCGAGCGTCCCGGCCGGGGAGGGCGAGCGGCCGGTGCTGGCGTTCCTGCGCATCGGTAACCGGACTTCCCAGCATATTGATACCGAAGGCATCGCCGACAAGATAATGGTCGCGCTGGTGCGCATCGGTCGGTTCGACGTGGTGGACCGGAAGGTGCTGGAACAGCAGGCCCGGGAGCTGGCGCTGGTGGACCTGCAGAGGATTGACGTCGAGGGCGCGGTACGGCTGGGCGGGGTCATCGGTGCGGACCACTTCCTCGTCGGTGACCTGTACTCGATTGAGAAAGCGAAAGCTTCGCGCGAACTCAAGTACTACAACCTGACGATGCGGCTGGTGGACGTGAAGACCTCGCGCATCATCTGGGCCGAGGAGAAGGAAATCAAGAAGTCCGGGACGCGGAGCTGGTTCGACTGAGCCCGGCCGGACCGGGCAGGAGGACAGGTTGACAAGAAGCCCCGGGTGCCGGTGTGCCTGCGGGTTGGTGGTCGCGGCGTTGCTGCTGGCCGGGTGTGGCGGCCCGCCGCCCCGGACCGCACCCGTCTCGCCGGGACCGTTCTTCGACCTTGTCTACGAGACGGCGCTGGCCCGGCGCCGGCAGTTGATGGAGGAGCGCTACGAGCGGCAGGACCTGTCCTACCTGATTTCCGTGCTCGACTACGCCCAGACCGGCTTCTACGCGCGCGACCGGGAAGCGGCCCGGCAGGGCTTCACCGCTGCCTACCGGGTGGATGACGGCAATATCCCCGAGGCGGCGAAGGCCTTCAACTGGTTGCAGGAGGACGCGCGCAAGGTCTACCGGCTGGACAAGCGCGAGCGCCTGCTCGTGCACCTCTACCTCGGGCTGAACTACCTGATGGAGGACAACACCGAGGCGGCGCTGGTCGAGTTCAAGAAGCTCCGGCTCAGGGATATGGAGGCTTCACAACTCCCGATGGTGAACTACTACTACGGGCTGGCCTGCGAACGGGCGGGCGATTACGACAATGCGCTCATCGAATACCGCAGGCTCCGGGAGATGCCGGCGGGCGCGGCGCTCGACGCCGAGGCGCTGGTGGCGAGAGCCGAGTCGCTGGCCTCGGGGCGGGCACCGCCGCCGGAAGACTCGCTGGAGCTCATTGTCCAGGTTGACCACCTGTTTGCGGGCTCGGTCGGCCCGACCGAGGTCTGGGCCGATGAGCGGCTGGTCGCGGTCCTGCCCGGCCGGATGGACGACTTCGAGGTCCGGCTGACCGACGAGGAGGCGGCGCGCAAGGCGGCGCAGGAGGCGACCGCGGAGATTACCCGCCAGGGCCTGCGCCTGGCCGGCAAGTTCCTGGCCCGGGCGCTGTTCAACGATGCCCGGTTCGGCGACCTCGCCGCGGACATCGCCTTCGGCGGTCGCGAGGACCGTGAGGACACGCGCTACTGGGGGTATGCGCCGGTGACCTTCTCGTTCGGCCGGGTCCGGGTTCCGTTCGGAACCCGGGAAGTGCGGCTTGAGTTCCGGGGCCCTGCCGGCGGGCTGGGACAGTGCCGGTACCCGCTCGCGGGCGAGCATGCCCGGGTCGAGCGGGCGGGCCGGGCGGTCTTCGTCGTCGCCGGGCTTGCCCGTGAGTTCTACGGCTATCAATAGCAGGAGGTAGGAATGACACGACTGACGGTAACCCTGGCCGGGCTGGTGCTGTTGCTGGGATGCAGTGCCCGCATCAACTCGGTCATCATCGACCGCGACGCCGGAACCCGGCGTTGGGACGTTGACAACATCTTCCTCGCCAACGATATCAAGGTTCTCGACGTGAGAGAGGAAGTCAAAGAAGGCGCGCTGTTCGTGGACATCCTCATCCGCAACGGCTGGGCGATGCCGATCGGCGGCAAGCTCAAGGTCCAGTTCTACGACAAGCGCGGCGTCGCCCTGCCCGACGCGTGGGGCTGGAAACAGATCAACCTCGAGTCCTCGCAGGAAGAATGGTTCCGGGCCATCGCGCCCCGGCCGGCCGACGAGATCGGCCGGATGAAGATAATGACCCGAGGCATCAACCTGCCCGGCAACTGACCCCCCGAACCGCACATCCGCCGCCGGTGAGACGTGCATTGAAGGCGGAACGTCCGTAACCGCGTTGCTGGCACTGACACTGCCGGCCGCGCCGGTCGCGGTCCGCGGCCGGGTCTGGTGCGGGGCGGGAGCCGGGTCGCGGCGGTCAAGCTCCGCTACCTCTTCCAGTTCTGAGCCGCCGCCGCGCTTTGACAGGCGCGGCATATCGGCTAGCTTCTCCGAGTATATATCCAGTAACGGAGGAAATCATGTACCGTGCCATTGTCCTTGCCGTGATACTGCTGACCGCCGGCTGTGCCGCGTCTCCGCGGCCCGTCGCCGACCAGGCCGAGCCTGACAACGAACCGCCGGCCGAGCCGGTCCCGGCCGAGCTCCTCGTCGAGGCAGGCAACCGCTTCGGCATCCGGCTGTTCGGCGAACTGTACGCCGAAGCGCCGGAGAAGAACGTCTTCATCTCGCCGCCGAGCATCGCGCTGGCGCTGGCGATGGCCTGGAACGGCGCCCGGGGCGAGACCCGGGAGGCGATGGCGGCCGCGCTCGACCTTGCCGGGCTGGAACCGGCCGGGGTCGGCGCGGGCCACGCCGTCCTGCTCGCGGCGATGCCGACCGGTGAGGGCGACGTCACGCTCGAAATCGCCAACTCGCTCTGGTCGCGCCGGGGCTTTCCCTTCGCCGAGCGCTACCTGAAGACGGTAGCCGGGCAGTACGATGCCCGGCTGGCCGAACTCGACTTCGGCAGTCCGGAAGCGGTCGAGACCATCAACCGCTGGGTCCGGGACCGGACCCGGGGCCGGATAGAGGACATCATCAGCCGGCTCAACCCGGACGACGTGCTGGTCCTGCTCAACGCGGTCTACTTCAAGGGCGCGTGGACGGACGCGTTCGAGCCCGGGCTGACCGCGGAGCGCGAGTTCACCGGCGCGGCGGGCAAGGTCCAGCGCGGGATGATGATGGCGCGGGACGGCGATTTCCGCTACCGGGCGGGCGACGGCTTCCAGATGGCGCGACTGCCCTACGGCGAGGGCGACATCGCGATGTACCTGCTCCTGCCCGAGCAGAGCGGCGCGCCAGCGGCGGACCGGCTCACCGCCGAAGAGATCACGCGCTGGGCAGGGGAGATGCGGACGATGAAAGGCGAGGTCGTCCTGCCCCGGTTCAAGCTCGAGTACGCGCGCCGGCTCAACGACCCGCTCAAGCGGCTCGGGATGGACGCCGCTTTCGACCCGGCGCGGGCCGACTTCGGCGGGATGGTCGCGCCGGATGCCGGTTTCTCGCTGTTCATCAGCGAAGTGATGCACAAGAGCTTCGTCGAAGTCAACGAAGAAGGTACCGAAGCCGCGGCCGCGACCTCGGTGACGGTGACGCTGACCTCGATGCCGCCCCGGGAAGAACGCTTCCGGATGGTCTGCGACCGGCCGTTCATCTACCTCATCCGCGACGACCGGACCGGCGCACTGCTGTTCCTCGGCGTGCTCAACGAACTGCCCTGACCGGACAGGACCGGGCCTGAAAGCGCTTGCCCTGCTGTTGGCGATGGCCGCGTCCGCGGCGGCGGGCTGGCGCGTGGACGTCTCCGGCGGTACCGCCTGGAACGCGGCGACGCCGCTCATCATCCGGCAGGAAGGCGAAGAACCGCTCCACCTGATTGCGCAATACAGCACCCGGCCCCTCGCCGACGTGCCCTACTACGCGGTCCACGGCCTCATCGGGCTCGGCTTCGGGCGGTAGTCGACCGGGTAAGAAGCGCGGGCCGGTGTCTCGAATTTCGGCGGGGCGATGATACCGTTCGGTATCACGGCCACCCCGCGGCCAAACGCCGTAACCGCATCTCCGGGAAACGCTTAAGCCCGGTCCGAATTTCCCCCCTCCCCCACCCCCGGGA